>CAXUIS010000018.1:30751-35720 GCA_964250915.1 uncultured Ktedonobacteraceae bacterium
CCCCTCTGGGGCGGGTGGTGTGTTTGGGGTGTGGGGGGGCGGCGCGCCGCCCCCCCCCCCCCCCCCCCCCTGCTCTCCGCTGCACCTTTATTTCTACAAGTTTGCCGGTCCTGTTGGAGGAAAAGGTGGAATGCCCATTTGTGTATTAGGTTGCTGCTGTCGTATTTGGTTATCAATCGAGAGGATTATGTCATGCACAACGTTGTTTTGCGAGACTGCACCAATTGCTGCTGTAACAAGTAGGGGATGCAAAACAAGACCAACCGCTCCAACCGCTAGCTGATCTGTCCAATCTTGCGCTCCAACCTGTACGAGTGTTCCCCCACTGACACGCTGGAGAGAAACAGTAAGTGCTTTATTGAAGCCAGTAATAGCTCTTAGAGTGTCTTCCTTTTTTAGCTGAACTGTTAACTGATTGGGATTCCCGAACTGCTGGGCTTGATAGCCCTTTGCCTGATACTCAAAAACCAATGCTTGTCCTATTCGTGGCAGTTCGAGTTGCTCTGTTTGATAAAAATGTGACTCCATGCTCTTTACTCCTTGACGAAATTTTTCTTACTCTCATGATAGTTTGTTCGCCTCCTTTTATACGGATAAAAGAGCATGAGGTTACACATTAATCCTTTCATCAAACTGGTGCGTATTACAATAGAAGTAAGTTTCATGGGAAGGAATGTGTATCGCAATGCAGCGTATTTTGCGTTTTCCTAGAGGATTTTTGTGGGGGACTGCTTCCTCTGGCTATCAGTGTGAAGGTGGTAATACAAATACTCAATGGTATCGTTGGGAACAACAAGGACATATTCTTAGTGGTGAGCAGTGTGATGGAGCCTCAAACTGGTGGGAACATGCTGAACGCGACTTTGAACTAGCGGAGCAGATGGAGAATAACGCGCTACGCTTAAGCCTAGAATGGAGCCGTATTGAGCCAGAAGAAGGACATTGGGATAGTGCCGCGTTAGAACGATACCGCACAATGCTAACTGATCTTCGTAAACGAAGTATGAAACCGATAGTTACGTTGCATCACTTCACAGAACCACTCTGGTTTGTTGATCGTGGTGGGTTCACCAACGAAGCCAATATACGCTTCTTTGTTCGTTATGCAGCACACGTAGTCGAGATGCTGCGAGATCTGTGCGATTTCTGGATGACAATAAACGAGCCAAATGTCTACGCCATTCAAGGCTATGAGCTAGGCGTCTTCCCACCAGGCGAGCGTAGTGTTGCGCGAACACTTCAGGTAAGTAGAAACTTGCTGCAAGCTCATGTTGAAGCATTTTATGCAATCCGCCGTATTCAACCAGAGGCACAAATTGGGTATTGCTTGCATTATCGCCTCTTTGATCCTGCAAATCCCCTTTCACCGTTAGATCGTGGCGTTGCCAATGTACAAGATACACTGTTCAACTGGGCCGCATTACAGGCTGCTGAAAGTGGACGCTTTCCCTTTCCTGCTGGTACTATGCTTCCTCCTATTGCGAAGGCGGCAGGGACTAGAGATTTTCATGGTGTGAACTACTATACACGAAATATGGTTCGTTTTGATCCTACCGTTCCATTAGAAGTCTTTGGAAGACGCTTTGTACGAGCGAACGCGCTTCGTAACGATCCCGGTTTGGACGAAGACTTTGGCGAAATCTATCCAGAGGGACTCTATCGCGTACTAAAAGCTGTGCATCAGCGCACACGAGGTAACAAGCCATTGTATATCACTGAGAACGGTTTTAGTGATGCTCGTGATGATCGTCGCCCACGTGCAATCCTCGAACATCTTGCGATGATGCATCGTGCGATACGTACTGGCATTCCTGTTCGTGGCTATTTACATTGGTCGCTTGTCGATAACTTTGAGTGGAATAATGGCTGGCAGGTGCGCTTCGGCTTAATTGAAATGAATCCATCTACACAAGAGCGTTTCCCACGGCGTAGTGCCAGTATGTATGGTGAGATATGCCGTGCGAACGCAATCACTGAAGCTATCGTTGAACGCTATGCGCCAGAGGCTGTTGAGTCCATCTTTGGAAAAATACAAAGCCTACCATTGATCGTGTAAAGTATCAAGCTATAAGCGTTCATTCAACTAGGGTAAGGGCATCCCCTTGCGGATGCCCTGGTTCTAATAGAACTACTATCACGAGCATGAGGAAAAGGTATGGATATCGCTACAACGTATGGTCTCACATATGGTCTGGCATTTGCGTCTGGTATAAATGCCTATTTTCCCTTGCTCGCTTTTGCGGTTGCAGCGCGGTGGTTTCATCTTTACAAGGTAAATCCCAGTTTTTCGTTTATCACGCAAACATGGTTCATGGTTGCTCTTGCTATCCTTGCATTAGCCGATCTCTTCGCCGACAAAATTCCTATTATCGATCATATCTGGGACGCTATCCATACCTTTATTCGTCCAATGGCAGGTGCATTTGTTGCCGCCGCAAGTGACAACCGAATTCATGTTCTGCCCAACACGACGTATATGGGAACTCCCATCATGACAATGGGCATAAATCTCTCGGTAACGCTTGTCGTCGTTATGCTACTTGGTGCTGCGCTAGCGTTCATGACACACATCACAAAAGCTTCGACGCGCATTGCCTCCACTGCCACTACCGCAGGATTGCTCAACATCGTGCTCAGCATTGTCGAAGATATTGGTGTCGTCATTGCAACACTGCTTTCTCTTTTTGCGCCAGTTGTTATGTTTGTCATCGTTATACTCTTTGTCCTCATCTTCCTGCTGGTGGCACGTCGTATTCTTCGTCTATTTGAGCGGAGAAGAAGACAAACCGTGAGTTATAGATGATTGTGACAAATCAACATGGGAATACAATTGAGAACGGATTGGGTGTGCTAAAGCAGACCCGTACAGGAGTGACGATGGTTCGTGGGTGGAGAAAGTCCTGTACGGGTCTGCTTTAGCACACCCTTTTCAGTCCCTACAGATAGTCATACTCATCTATCAAACTATATAGATATGGTACGCTTTGCCTATCCTCTCGATACGAAGGTGATCCCAGCAGTGCGGGTGGTAAATGACGCTGCTGCTCAATCGTTTCCTGCAAGAGTTGCGATGACCCTAGACGATTCAATTCTATCAAAGATGCACGAAGAATAGCTTGTGCGTTAGATTGAGCACGATCACTCATAAAACGTGCCCATGCTTCACCCAGCCAGAGGCCAGCGCGTACACGTCCAGAACACGCCACTTGCCGCTCTTCCGATGTATTTCCTGTAGCCATACCCCAAGGTCGCCAGATACGCCATGCACGCTTAAAATGCACCATACTTGCCCCCGGATGATTTCCAACAAGCTGAAAGGCACCAGAAGCAATCTCAAGCCAACCCCATGCCTGAGCCTCCTCAAGCGATTGTGTCACAAAAGGTGTGTTACTACTCTCATGAATAAGCGTGTCATAGCCAACAATAGGAAGATCACCACTCAGCCGTTTTAGCGCATTGCGAATACGTAAGAGTAACTCTTGTGCATGATAAATATCTCCTGTTAAACATAGATGAAATGCTTCTTGAGCCAGCAACTCTGCACTTTTGTAAGTAATCCCTTGCGATGTATTCAATGTTCGTACTCCCTTCTCACTAAAATACTTCTCCTTGTATCATAGCAAATCATAATGTTACGAAGGAATGTAGTTTTGACTTGTCTTTTGTACGGTGGTCAGGTACACTCATAAAGAAAAGCTGCGCAATGAGTATGACAGTCATCTAAAAATAGCGAGAAAGGTTTCAACGTTTATGCCAGATGTACAACATTTCACCACCTCTATAGAGCTTTCTTTTGCTGAGAAACATCTTTATGATGTCATTGTTGTGGGAGCAGGACCTGCTGGCTCATCGGCTGCTTACCATTTGGCACGACAAGGGGCTGATGTACTGCTGATTGACCGCTACACGTTTCCGCGCGATAAGTGTTGTGGCGATGGTCTCATGCCGCCTGCACTTGAGGAGCTAGCCCTGATGGGACTCGCCGACGAGGTACAATCTCGCTACGCCTCTGCAAAAAGTATCGCGGTCTCGTTGTATGACTTACCACCAACACAACATCCTATAGACCCGAGTACACACTTCTCTCGTAGCTTTATTGCACCACGTGCAGACTTCGACGCGTTACTGTGCAATTCCGCGCTTCAACAAGGTGCATCATGGTTAGACAACCTTGTTGTGCATGAAATAAGTGAGAGCGAAGATGCAGAGTATACGCTTGTGCGTGGTATACAGCGTGAGCGTCCTGTGCGCTTACGTTGCCGTATCGTTATCGCAGCCGATGGCTCTGGCTCTCGTTTGGCACGTCAACTGCGTCAACGATGTATCGAACGAGGCGATATGGCACCGCTCACCGCACCTGAAGATGGGCGTACCCGTTTCACCGCCATGCGTGGCTACTACACACAGATAGAGAATCTGCAAGACTCATTAGATTTTTATTTTCGTGCTGATCCCGGTATTCACTACTACTGGATGTTTCCCTTACAAGATGGGACGGCAAATATCGGCATTATTGCTTCGCTTCAACAGTTGCGCGCAGAGCATTCCGATCTGGCACAATCATTAGAAACATTCCTTCGTGTTGGTGAGGTTCGTGCTTCCCATGCAACACTCCAAGGTAAACTTCGGGCCGCACCTATTGCTGCGGGAATGCGCGGTACTGCACTCTATGGCGACCATATTTTGTGCGTTGGAGATGCTGCCGCCTTAGTACATCCTGTCTCTGCTGAAGGCATCTCTGAAGCCCTGACAAGCGGACGATTAGCTGCTGAAACGTCGCTCGTTGCTCTAAGGCGTAAGAACTTTTCTCAGGAGGCACTACGTCCATACGGTGATGCAATTCGTAGTCTTTATCAAGAAGTGTATGATACACTGATTGCAAGCAACAGCAACGTGTCTATCACATCACACTAGTATAAACAGACCCATTGAGTAATATTCAGCAAAAACATGAAGTACGTCCAGTACA
>CAXUIS010000019.1:0-35713 GCA_964250915.1 uncultured Ktedonobacteraceae bacterium
ACTGCTGGCACAACGCGCTCTTCCTTTACAGGAGGTTTGCTGGCACGTCCACCTCGACCCTCAACCAATACGTAGAGTGTTGGGACGAGTAACAACGTGAGCAGAGTTGACGTTGTAAGGCCACCAATAACGGTGAGGGCAAGCGGTGCCGCAATGAAACCACTTGATTGACTCAATCCAGACGCCATTGGAGACAGCGCAAGAATGGTTGCAATAGCGGTCATGAGAATTGGACGCAGGCGACGACTACCGCCTTCAAGCACCGCGCTCCGTGCATCTAATCCTTTTAGACGATATTGATGTACCAGGTCAAGGAGCACAATGGCGTTCGTGACTACAATACCAATCAGAAGCAACAGACCAATTAGCGCAGGCACACCCAGTTGTGTGTGTGTGGCAAGCAACAACAGAATCGAGCCAGTTGCGGCAAACGGAATGGACACAAGCAGAATGAGCGGTTGAACGAGACTACGGAATGTACCAACCATAATCAGGTAGACCAGCACAATAGCAGCAAGCAGGGCATACCCTAATCCGCTAAATGCCTGTGATTGGTTGGAAGTTACACCACCCAGTGAGTATGTTGCACCACTCGGCAAATGCAATGCACTAAGCTTTTTCTGTATAGCAGTACTCACACCACCTGTGTTATCAGTTGTGGTATCAGCACTAATTGTTGCAGTACGTGTTCCACCAATATGTGTAATCTGTGTGGGTCCCTTCGCTTCCGTCACGGTGGCAACATCGCTCAACTTGACGTTCCCTGTCGCGGCTGGCAACAAGAGGTTTTTCATGGCATCAACACTCGTTGCCTGCGAACCTAGCACAAGGTTGACGTTTTCCTGTGTACCATTCAGAGTAACAGTTGTTACTGTCGTGCCCGTATAGATTTCCCGAAGCAGCAAACCAACTTGAGAAGCTGTGAGACCATGTGTTGATGCCTTCGTTGGATCAACCTGCACATTAATCAATGGTGCAGCATCAGTCAAGTTACTGCTCACGTTTGCAGTATTCGGTACTTGCGAAACGGCTGTCAGCACTTGTTGTGATGCCTGACGTAACGTTGCATCATTAGAAGCTTGCACATTGACACTTATACCAGAACTACTTGGACCACCCTGACTAACGGCAAGCTTCAATGTACCTACGTCGGTCAGTGCATTTACGTTCTTTTGAACGTCGTGCTGTATAGCGTTTTGGTCTGCATTTGGATCGGTTGTTACCGAGAAATTAGCAACGTTGCCAGTTCCAGAGGAACCGAAGATGGCAGAAAAGCCAGAACCACCACCTACTGTGACTTGATAAAACTGCACATGTTTTGTATTAGAAAGCACAGTTTCGATCTTCCTTGCAGCATCATTTGTTTTGCTTAAGCTGGTTCCAACAGGAAGTGTCTGACTGATAGTAAAGGTATTCTGCTGAGATGCGCTGAAGAAGTTTGTTCCTAATAGCGGTACCAATGAGACTGAGCCAGCGAAGAGCAAGAACGCAACAAGCAGCGTAATTGCCTTGTGCCCTGTCACCCAGCGTAGCATTGGAATATAGGCACGCTCCAGAGGACCAACGCGCTCATGTCCATTTTGTTGCGCAACTTTTGCGGCTACATTCTTCGGTGCTTTGAGGAACCAGTATGCGAGTACTGGAATAATTGTGAGAGCCACGAATAGTGAGGCAAGCAAGGCTACAGTAACGGTGACAGCGAAGGGGCTGAACAACTCGCCTACGATACCGCCAACAAAGGCGATGGGAAGGAATACAGCAACAGTGGTGAGCGTAGAGGATGTTACCGCGCCTGCGACTTCTTTCACGGCAGCAGGGATGGCAACACTTTTCTCTTCTCCGTTGTTCATATGTCGATAGATGTTTTCTAATACCACAATCGAGTCGTCAACCACACGTCCGATGGCAATGGTTAAGCCACCGAGCGTAAACAGGTTGAGCGTGTAGTTGCCTACCCATAAGCCGATGAGCGCAATCACGATAGAGAGCGGAATAGAGATTGCGGTCACAAGCGTGGAGCGAATAGAGAACAGAAAGACCAGGATAACCAGAATGGCGAAGACAGCACCAATCAATGCTTCACGTACAAGACTGTTGACAGCACTTGTGATGGATGGTGCTTGATCGGAGACAACGGTGATCTTCGCACCATTTCCAAGTTTGTTCTCCAATGAGGAAATCTGCTTCTGAATAGCCTGTGAAATCGACACCGTGTTGCCACTGGATGACTTGGTAATCGAGATGCCTAGACTATCTTTCCCATTTGTGCGTGTGAGTGTGGTAGAAGGTGCAAGGTCTTGCTTCACCGTTGCGACATCACTCAACTTGACGGGTGTTGAGGTCGTAGGGCAACTTGCGCTCTGTGCTGATGCTCCTGTACTTCCAGTGCCAGTTGATGAAGCACCTGGAAACTGACCAGTGCTCCCTGACCCACCGGGGAATTGACCACTCCCACCTGCTCCTGCTCCTGTAGTACCAGCACCAGCACCAGCCGCACCAGTGCCTGTTGCTGCTCCTGTTGTTGGGCAATTAGCAGATGGGGTGACGTGCTGTCCAACGACAAGATTTTTCATGTCGTCGATTGAGCCAAAGGTATTGCCAACCTTGATTGAGAAGGTTTGTCCATTGCTAGAAAGTTCGCCAGCAGGTAGAGTGCTATTGTTCGCTTGTAGTACACCCTGAACTTGCGTTGCGCTCAGTCCTTGATTTTTCACCTTCGTCAGGTCCAACGCCACAGTCACGATTTGCGTTCGCACACCCGTCAGATTGACATTCGCAACACCATCAATACCTTGTAAAACAGGAACAACGTTGTTCTTTAAGTTTGTTGCAAGCGTCGGCGTATCCTGCGAAGAGGTTACAGCAAGCTGCACAATAGGCTGGTCGTTGATGTTGAATGTTTGTACCTGTGGCGTCACATTTGTAGGAAGGGTTGACTGAATTCTATTTATCTGCTGTGTCAGTGTCTGGCTTGCCTTGTCCAGATCCGTACCAAAGTTGTATGACACAAGAATAATGGCGGCACCTTCATTGGAATAGGAAGTAACCGATTGAATACCTTGGATACCTTGAATGCTTTGTTCCAAAGGATTAGTAACATCCTTCTCGACAATTTCAGGTGAGGCTCCTGGATAGGCCGCGATCACTGACACGGCTGGAAACTCAAGCGAAGGATAGAGTTCCTGCTTGAGTGATGGTATGACAAATGCGCCAAACAAAAGAATGGCGATTGTTGCAAGTGCGATGATACTTTTATTAGCGAGACTCAATCTCGCAAGATATGACATAAAATGAGTCCTCTCTTCATGGTCCAACAGACTGTTGTCTTCTAAACAGGTACGTGCTAGCGTAATTGTGCTGAAATATGTAGCAGCTTATGTATAGCTTACCGAATGTATCAAATGTTGTCGTCAGGGAAATCCCTGATGTTATCTTTCTCGAAAAAATATATAGTAGTGGTATACAATAAGGGGATGAATAGAAATGAGCTAGAGTGTCTAGCAACAAGACGCAGGTAAACGCATATGCAGATAGCATTTATAAGTCAAAAAAGCTTCAACAGCGAAATGGTGAAACGCTTACTGATTATTGGGGTAGGCTTAGTAGTACAAGTTGCAGTGATTGTTTTTCTTTTGATAAGCTTGCGACATCCTGCGCCACGAAGTATCACATTCGCAGCAGTACCAAACGATCCAACCGCTTGTAGTATCGTAAAATTCGAGCCATTTACTGATGCGTGGTTAAAAGGGTTTCAACAAGGCTCTATTGTTCATTCAGCACAGAATTCTTCACAGATACTAAATTGCGCCACTCTGACTGGTTCATTGCGTGTATCCTCAGAAGCTATGAAAGTAGGTCTATTCGGGCGAGAAACTCTTCTGAATGGCAGTTCAACATTTCCACTCGGACAGGAAACTCTTCTAAACGTCAGCCCAACATTTCCACCCATTGATTTCACTATAGTAGCATTGGTAAGCATACTTACGCTGATTTTTGATATCGCGGGCATAACCATCTTTCTTCGCGCACAAGATCGACCAACCGCGCGTATCACCTATGGTTTGTTTTATACAACTTCACTCATGTTTAGCATCCTGATAGCGTATGGCTACGATTATCAGTGGATTAATCTGCTGACATTCTTTTTAGTGATGATGATACGTGGACTTTCGACAACCTTTGTCTGCTTATTTCCGCGTCCAGTAGACTGGCAGGATGGACGACGACGTGCTCGCTTACTGCCATATATTCCTTTAGCTATTGCTCTGCTAATTATCCTCTGCTCACCACTCGCGCTTATTCTGCCACCACCACAAGGTCATGGGTTATTTATCATTGCTACTATCTATAACATTGTATGCTTGATCGTTGTAGTCTGGGTCTTGTTTTGGGGACTACGCAATGTCAGCAGAAACGAACGACAATTCGCGCGTATGATTGTCTTAGGTGTTGTCTTTTTGCTCTTTCCTTTGATGTTTGCTCTAAGCATTATACAACTTGATAATGTAGCGCAAGTCAGCCTTACCCGACTTATATTCGTTCCACTGTTAGCGTTGCCTATTATCTGCGATTATGCATTATTCCGTCATCAGTTAGTGGGCACAACTAGTCTGATTAGCCGAAAAGTGATACGAGGTCTGCTCTGGCTCTTGCTTGCCAGTCTTTTTGTGTTTCCAAGTATTATCTTGCTCCATTCAGTGAAAGACATTGGTATTCCTCAGGGAGAGGTTCGTGATTATATCTTTGCAGGTATATTGGTCGTAAGCTTGTTGCTCTTTCCATTGATCTGGGGAAAAGTGCGTGATGTGGGCGATCAGGTTCTCTACCACGATTTTTATCAGTACAATCGTTCGTTACGAGAACTGAGTGCTGCCCTGACACGCTTACAAGGACTCGATCAAATTTGCTCTTTTGTCCTACCACGCCTAACAACACTTTTGAATGCATCCGATACAGCATTACTTGTACGCAGCATGCGACAAGAAAACCTTACCACAACCACATCAGGAAATTCACTAGACGTATTCCCTTCCTGGTCGCTCTATCGTCAGCCAACAACTTTGGCTTCGCTGACAAAGGAGCGGCTGGTAGGCGTAGCGCAACTTGCCTTAACGCATCTACAACAGCCAACACAGGAACCGCTTATACTTGATAATATTCTGCTCCTGGGTTTATATGATGGCGATACGCTGAACGGCTTCCTGTGTCTAGGTCCAAAGAAAAACATTGAACCATATGACCGACAAGATATGAGCTTTCTCGCAACACTCGTTGCTCAACTCTCTGTTCTCGTGGTGAACAACCGTTATCTTTCGCAAGCGCAGGCCGATGCACAAAAACTTAGCGCGCTCAACCATCGTGTTGTCTCCGCACAAGAAGACGAGCGGAAGCATCTTGCATTGGAATTGCACGATGAAGCCTTGCAACAAGCTATGCTCCTTGTGCGTCAACTTTCTGACGCAAGCACGATGACAGAGGTTGCCGAAGCCATGCCGCTTGCGCGTTCTCTTGTTACCAGTTTACGTCAAACATGTTTAGAATTACGACCTCCCTTATTAGATGAGCTAGGATTGGAAGAGGCATTGCACTGGTTAGCTCAAGATATAGGAAAACGAGGAAAACTACATATCACAGTATCATGTAAAGGACTACGTGGCAAACGTCCATCAGCATCTGTCGAGCTAGCACTCTACCGCGTAGCACAGGAGGCACTCACCAACGCAGTGAAACATGCGAATGCTCACACGGTAGTGATACGTTTACACCAACGTTTATGTGGAGAAAGTTCATTACTTATTTGTGACGATGGTCGAGGTTTTCAGAGACGGTTAATACAGGCAGAACACTTCGGACTTGCGAGCATGCATGAGCGCATGGAGGCTATCGGAGGACGTATACACGTTCGCACAAACCCCGGACGCGGCGTCGCAATTCGTGCAACTTACGCCCAACCCGGCGAGATAGCCACAGCACAAGAAGAGCAACAGGAAGCGATACGATGAGAAGCAATACAATTTTTCCTTCGAGAGAAGACACGATTACGGTATTTCTGGTTGACGATCATACGATGATGCGCGAAGGCACACGGAGGCTGCTAGAAGAAGATATATCGTTAAAAGTCATCGGAGAAGCTCAGGATGGAAAAACAGCGATTGAGTTGTGTAAGGACATACACCCCGATGTAGTCGTGCTAGATATTTCGATGAGGGGTATGCATGGTTTTGGTGTTGCGTCCACGCTGCTATCAACACCTCAACCACCCGCCATTCTCGTTCTCACAGCATACGATCAGGTGGCGTATGTACGAGCAATGCTGAAGTTGGGAGCAAAAGGCTATTGGCTAAAAAGTGCGCGGGGCAGTGATATTCGGCGAGCCGTCCATGATGTTGCCGAGGGTCGGCAAAGTTTCGCACCAGAGATACATCGCCTTCTCGAAGACGATAAAGATACCGTTCCTGTGCTCGTCGAACCACTCACCACCCGCGAGCTTGAGGTATTGCATTTGATTGTACAGGGAGTACGAAATAACGAGATCGCGCAACAACTCTTTATTTCCGTCAAAACCGTCGAGACTCATTTGACAAGCTTATATGGAAAACTTGGGGTACAATCAAGAGCAGAAGTTATTGCACTCGCCCAACGTCAAGGGCTGCTTCTGGAAGAAGGAACCTGATGCAAGAAATACAGCACACTGTTTTAGACCCCGCTACTCACGTCGGTCTTGTGACGATAGCGGTGTCTTCACTTGAACGCTCTCTGCGTTACTATCAAAACGGACTCGGCTTTACGGTAAAAGAACAAAAGGAAGGACTTGTACTGCTTGGCGCAGCTACAGGTTTACCAATACTCGTACTCATTGAGCAACCAAACGCACAACCACAGCCAGCACGTACAACAGGTCTCTATCATTTTGCCATTCTCCTGCCAACTCGAAAAGACCTGGGACGCTTTCTCTCTCACCTTGTAGAGAGTCGAACGCCTTTAGGTGGCTATGCCGATCACTTAGTAAGTGAGGCTCTCTATCTTTCAGATCCAGACGGAAACGGCATCGAGGTCTACCATGATCGTCCGCGCTCTACCTGGACATGGCACAATGGACATGTTGATATGGTTTCCGACCCAATTGACCTCGAAGCATTGGTGGCAGAGGGACGACAAGACAACTCTACATGGAGTGGTCTACCAGCACATACGACGCTTGGTCATATGCATTTGCGTGTTGGCAATATACCGCAAGGTGTACAATTTTATCATGATGTACTTGGCTTTGATATCGTGCAACAGATGCCAAGTGCGCTCTTTGTTTCCGCCGGTGGCTATCATCACCACATCGGCATGAATATATGGGAGAGTCGCAATGGGCCTCAACCTCCACATAACGCCGTAGGTTTACGCTTTTTCACTATTCAGCTTCCCAATGCAGCCGCGCTAACCAATGTTATAGCACGTCTGCAAGCAGCAAGTGTGCCTGTCGAGCAGCAAGAGGTAGGCGTAATTCTTCACGATCCGTGGAACAACAAGATTTTGCTTACGGCGCATAATATTGCTTCTGCTGAGACAATCTCAAGTGTTTTACAAGGATAGAAGCTGCCTGTAAAGTACTATGTGAGATGCATAGCGAGACCCGTTTTCGATGCTATACTCGTCCTATCATACAAATACATGCTACAAAAATCTGTGTTGATTGGGACAAAAGAATCTATGACGACATCTGTAACGGCATCTGTGCATCTCACACACATTTATGAACTCTTGGTAGAAACCTACGGCAAGCCACAATGGGTGCCAGACAATGACCCAATGGGTGGACTTGTTGGCACTATTCTATCGCAACACACGTCCGACAAAAATTCGGGCCGTGCCTATCACCAACTTATCGAGGCTTTCCCGACCTGGGAAGAGGTACGCGATGCTCCAACCGATAAGGTTGCTGATGCGATACGTAGTGGTGGGCTGGCGAATATAAAGGCTCCGCGTATACAAGACGCATTGCACACGCTCACAGAGCTGCAGCAAGAGCAAGGTGGGACAAAATCACTTGGGGATTTTCTCTACGCCGAACTCACCACACGCTCACCAGAGGAGGCGTTACGCTATCTACGTAGCATCCCTGGCGTGGGACCCAAAACGGCAGCGTGCGTCTTACTCTTTGATCTTGGGCAACCTGTCATGCCAGTCGATACACATGTTTTGCGTGTTAGTAAACGATTAGGTTTATTGCGTTCAAACGTGAATGCGGATAAGGCACACGAATATTTCGCAGATGTCGCCCCTCCCGATTGGGTCTATGCGCTACATGTTGATCTCATTCGTCACGGACGCCTGATATGTCACGCTCAAAGGCCACAATGCGATAGGTGTCCGTTATATAAAGAATGTGCGTTCGTGGGAAGCGTGAATGTGCAGGAGACAGCTATCTGAACGAAGAGTTCTTAAACAGCAAACAAACGGACAAAGGTCGCTACATTCCAAATAAATCCATTTTCTCAGTTATTGACGTAAGCGAGGTATTTATGTTCTTATTTATCAGAAAACTTTCAAAATCGTATGGGGATAGTTACTGTGCTCAACAACGTTTCCTGCACAATTAATAATAAAGACCGTGTAGGACTTGTTGGCTCTAACGGCGTTGGCAAATCTACGTTGTTACGCATCCTTATGGCACAAGAAGAGGTTAGTACAGGAACTATTACCTATGCACCTTCCGTTGAGGTTGGCTATCTCCCACAAACAACTCCTGATTTCTATGGTCGTACTATTCAAGACCTGATTTTAGAGTCTGTTGGGAACCTGCGTGTGTTTGAAGAGCGTATGCACACACTAGAAGCGGCGATGGCACTAGCAACTGAAGAACAACTCCAGAGTCTCTTGGAAGAGTACAATACTGTCTCCACACAATTTCAAGATCGAGGTGGATACGACATTGACTATAAGATAGATACAATTATGGAAGGGTTACAGCTTACCTACTTGCCGCGTGACACAGACGAAATACAATCACAAGAAGTTATCAAGTTTTCGCACTTAAGCAAAAGCTTCGGTGAACGTCATATTCTCGCTGATCTCAATGGAACTCTTGGAGGAAAGGCACGTATCCTGCTTACTGGCCCAAATGGTGCAGGTAAAACAACGCTCTTCAAGCTTATCATGGGGCTTGAGATGCCTGATGCAGGTGTGACCAATGTCGTACCAAGTGCTAAAATAGGTTATCTTGCACAAGAGCCAGAAACATTGGATATGAAATAGCAGGAGTGTTTTTACTATGTATCTACCAGAACTACGCGCTGAACTTGTTCGTTATGCAAGAAAGATGTACGATAGTCAACTCGTACAGGCAACACAAGGTAATGTTAGTGTGCGAGATTCACAAAGCGGCCTGATCTGTATTACTCCTAGTGGTGCGGATTATCAACTCTTAACAGCAGAAGACATTGTTGTCGTTGACGAGCATGGAACCGTGGTTGAAGGGAAATGGCATCCATCCGTAGAAACGCCTCTGCATACGCTGCTTTTACAACGTCGGCGCGATATTCACTGCGTTATGCATACGCACTCACCCTATGCAACCGCATTTGGACTTATTCATCAACCGCTTCCAATGTTCCTCGCTGAATCCGCACTTTGTCTTGGGAGTGAAGTGCCGGTCACACCTTATATGATGTCCGGCACGCCACAATTCGCAGCTTATATCGCGGAACAGTTAGGGAATCGCCCTGCACTTATCTGGGGCAATCATGGTGCAATGGTGGTTGGACTCAATCTTGCACTGACCTATTCTATCGCTCACGCGCTGGAGGATAGCGCGAAAGTCTACACCATTGCAAAACAACTTGGCACTCCTGTTGCCTTACCATCAGGGGAAATTGAGAAACTACACACGTTCTGGAAACAGAGTTACGGGCAAAAAGCATTGTAGTTATTTCCCTATTTATCAACATAAGGAGAAATTCATTGATACCTATCGACCTGCGTAGCGATACTGTCACACTTCCAACGCCTGCTATGCGTGAGGCGATGTACCGCGCCGAAGTTGGAGACGATGTATATGGTGAAGACCCGACAATCAATCGTTTACAGGAACTAGCCGCCGAGCGGACAGGCAAAGAGGCAGCACTCTTCGTTCCAACCGGCACAATGGGCAATGCGATTGCCGCACTGACACATGCCGGACGCGGGCAGGCAGTTCTTGTCGGCGACGAGTCGCATATCTATCATTATGAGGCGGGTGGACCTTCTACACTCGGTGGGTCGCCACTATGGGTTATCCCAAACAACGCAGATGGCACCCTTGACCTCGAAAAGGTACAAGCGGGAATTGCCGATGAGAGTGACGAACATGTGGCTGCAACAGCCTTGCTCTGTCTCGAAAATACACATAATCGTTGCGGTGGCAAAGTCCTGACGATAGCTCAAACGCACGCTTTGGCTGACCTCGCACATGCGCACAATGTTTCCGTACACGTTGATGGCGCACGTATCTTTAACGCGGCAGTTGCATTACATACTTCTGTAAGCGCACTGGTACAAGACGTAGACTCACTTATGTTTTGCCTTTCTAAAGGATTATGTGCGCCTGTTGGCTCCATGATTGTAGGGAATAAAGAGTTTATTCGTCGCGCACATCGTACTCGAAAGCTTCTCGGTGGCGGTATGCGTCAAGCAGGAATCATCGCAGCTGCTGGCATCGTTGCCCTAGAGCAAATGGTGGACCGACTTGCAGAGGATCACGAGCATGCCAAGCTCCTGGCACAAGGGCTTGCAGACTATCCCCAGATAGCGATTGACGCAGATTCAGTGGTCACAGATATTGTTATGTTCAGTCTACGCAACACGGATAATCAACCTGTGACATCCAGCCAGACCGAAGAATTTTTGAGTAGAGCGCAGCAGCATAACGTACTAATGGGTCAGATGGGAGGCGGCAAAATTCGTGCTGTAACGCACTATGGCATAGAGCAGCAGCACATCACGACAGCATTAACAGAGATACGTCGTGTGCTCATTGAAATGCATCTTTCATGACTTTCGATAGAGCGCATTGGTATTGAATGTGACTTATGACAGTTATACATACCTCCTTATATGGGCTATACTCAAGACATAAAAGCGAATATAGTCCATATAAGGAGGTATGTCATGAGTTACAGAAATCCAATGCACTCAATTACTGGTGGTCTCTCTGGTGCGATTGTGTTACTTGGTCTCGCGCTCTCGTTTGCTTTTGGAGGCTTCAATCTTGTCATCTTCTTTATTGCATTAGCCTTTGCGGTCCTCATTGGTTCGTTTAGCTCACTCAATCCAAGAGGTGTTTCAGGTGGCTTAATTGGTGCAATGTGGATGATAATGCTTGCGCTATTCTTCGCAACAGGAAGTTGGCTCTGGTTTTTAGTAGGTGCGGCTCTCTCTGCTATCATTAGTGCATTCATTCGACCTCTTACAGCTTTTTTGCTTGGTCTAGGTATCTTTGGACTTGCATCAATGAACCAACAGCCGCAACAACCTTATTATCCACCTACTTCTAATCAACAACCATATCCATCACAATCACAACAGTATCAACAAGGATATCAGCCAACTCCACAAGCAGAGGGCTACCAGGAAGGTGGACAACACTACTCTTATCTAGGACAACAACAACCTCCACAACAATATGAACAGCCACAGGGACAGTACTCGCAGGAAATGCCACCACAACAATAACATCTCTCATACAACCTATAGCTTAATTGTCAATGCCTGAAACCTCTGTTCGACGCAAACAAGCATTTGACACCTAATCGCAACAAAAGATACTATCAGGTAGGACACAATGTATGTCCTACCTGATTTCTTATATCTTTCTTCAGACGAGGAGTTTGTGAAATGGCACTGAAGGACTTCAATGACGCGGTTGCAGTGGTTACGGGTGGAGCAAGCGGTATTGGATTAGCAACGGCACGCGCTCTATATGCTCAGGGAGCACACATCGTACTAGCAGATATCAATAGCGAGGGACTGACGCAGGCAGTAGAGCGGGTACGCCAGCATGCACCATCAGCGACAGGCAAAGTTCTAGGAGTGCCAACCGATGTAACACAAGTCACACAAGTTGAAGCACTTATGCAACAAGCGCACAACGTCGATGGACACATCGACCTTGTTGTTACCAGTGCGGGCATTGGTCGCGGTGGTCCAATTGATCTTTTTAGCTCCGAAGACATGCAAGCCATGATGAATATTAACTTCATGGGTACGTATAACTGCACGAGGGCAGCACTACCTGCTATGCGTAGTCAGCAACATGGTCACTTCGTCTTTCTTAGCTCGGTGGCAGGCAAGATTTGTGCTCCATTGCTCACAGGCTATGTGGCGACAAAGTGGGCAATACGAGGCTTTTCCTCTGCCTTACGCGCCGAATTGTATGATACAGGAATTGATGTCACCACCGTCTATCCCGCTTGGGTTGAGACGCCGATGATTCAACAAGAGCAGGATGCAATGCAACTACTAAACATTGTCGCCATGCTTACACCCGATCAGGTTGCAGGTGAGATATTACAAGCAGTACAAGCAGGTCGTCATGACCTTACGCTTGCTCCCAATCCAGATATCGCGGCAGTGCTTTCCATGATGAAAGACGATCAGGACAAAGCAGAAGAAGTTGTTGGACAATCGTTTCGACAGAACATTCAGAAGCTCTCACAAACGCCGTAACAACATAATGAAAGGGCGGTTGACGTGCAAAAACATGGTTACTTTGGCTCCGAAAGCATGACATGGAAAATTGGTCAGGAATCTATCTTGCTCCTAGGGGGTGCACGCGCTGTGCTCATGCAACTTGCACATCCACTCGTTGCACTCGGAGTGAGTGAACATAGTAGCTACATGACGGAGCCGTTTCAGCGAACAGAGCATACATTTCTGCTGGGACAAATGCTTACGTTCGGTACAACAGCTACTGCACGAAAGGCCGCTCGCACAATCAATCACCTTCACAAGCACGTCAAGGGTACTCTACCGATAGAAGCAGGTACGTATACTCAAAACACAGCGTATAGTGCGCGGGACCCAAAGCTGCTGCTCTGGGTACATGCTACCCTCGCTGACACGATTCTTCGTACTTATCCGCTCTTTGTTGGTCCCCTTACATACGAGGAGCAAAATCAGTATTACCAGGAATCCAAGACGATGGGATATCTATTAGGACTCACTCACGCTGATATGCCCTCAACCGTCAATGATCTGTATGCATACGTCCATGATATGGTCTATAGCAATCAGTTAGCCGCAACACCACAAGCGAGACAAATTGTTCGTCAGGTCCTGTATCCACCCATCCCAGATGTGTTTCGTCCAATATTACACTTCAATCGGCACATCACAAGTGCGCTTCTGCCTCAACCCGTACGTGAGATATACGGCTTAGAATGGAGCGCGAAACGTCAGAAAATCTTTGACATTGAGGTTAGAGGAATAAGAAGTACATATCCGCATCTTCCCGACAAACTGCGAGTATTTCCAATTACAAGAAAGATGATGAATCAACATGAATTAGTGTGATGCAACGTTTGTAATGAAGAACGCCATCACAATCAGCCAGCTAATCACAAGGGCAATAAATACACGAATGACCATACTGGAAACGTAGATATTACGGCGGCGCGGTGTGCCTGTCTTTACTTGTGTAGCAGTAGTTACTCCATTTGTATACATAGCATAATTCTCCATTTTTTCTCCGACTTCCTTGCTCATAGAATAGAGATAAGGAGAGGAAGTCTTCTCGTACCGTCTCACTAGATAAAACGAGAAATGAAGAACATGCTAACAACATATTACCTTTTGGGTACTCTTTTACGACATTCATCACATTCGCAACTTGCACGCAACTTTTCGTAGGTGTAGATGCCTGTTTTGTGTCCGTCCTCCCAAACTGGAGTCAAACCATAGCGCCCAACAGGTTGCATATTTACAAGTGTTGTCTCCTCGGTACTCAAGCTCTTTTTGCTTTGCAACATTCCCGGTTGTCCACCTTCTCCTGCACACCATGCACAAGGACAAGCCCAGCGTAAGGTCTCCCAATCATGAATACTTTCATGATCGTCACTCCACGATAGGATAAGTTTGCGCTCTTCCTCCTCAAGTAAAAATGAGGTTGGCACTGGATGATCGTATTGGCTCATATATCTTATAATCCTTTTCTTACATATCTAAACACATAGAATTTCTTAAGCTGGATAAGGGAGAGCATATTAGCATTTGCTATAGTATGGTGTAATCTCGCATACTTACCTATAGTAGACAACATATTGGACCAAGCTAATTCATCCCATAGCTATCTTTCCCAGGTTTCACCATATTTATATTTAGCATCGTTATTTTTGATGAACGGATAGAAGTATTACAAATGGCATCCTTTTCACATGCACCGTTACTACCGTTATTTTTGTCGCGTTGTAGACCATAGACAGATATAGAAATATAGGAATATAGAGGAGCAAGGGTAGTATTATGTTAGGAACATTGTTGCTCGGAGGCGTTATAGGCATTATAGCCGCTATCGTAGCCTCATTCATCGCACTCAAACTATATGGTCGTAGCCTACATAGCACCGTCATTCAACAGCAGGGATGGGAGCGTGCGCAAGAAGCGCGTCAGCAACAATGGCAGAAACAACAAGAAAAGCGTTCAGTCACAGTCGAGAAAAATCTTTCTGTACATGTGCAGCAAGTACAACAAGAGTGGCAAGCATGGGAACAAAAAGATGTTTTACGTAAGCAAGAACTTAAGCAGCAGTACGAGGCTCTCGCGATACGTGCTGCATTAGAAAATGAAGTGGAACATCTTCCCCATCTTGAAGAAGCTTCACTACCCCTTACCGAAAATCAACGTCGTCGTAGCACGTTATCCAATGCAGTACCTGCACAACTACAGGGAGCAGACCTTGCTGGTCGTGATCTTTCACGACGCTATCTTGGGAACGCAAACTTGCGAGGTGCAAAGCTTGCACATGCAAATCTCTTTATGACCGATCTCTCTGGAGCATGTCTTGCAGGAGCTGACCTTACTAATGCTGATCTCTCCGGAGCAAATCTAATGCATGCTGACCTTCGTGAAGCAACACTTAGTGGAGCAAATGTTCTCGTCGCTGATTTGAATAACGCTATTCTGCTCGGTACAAAGTTACAGAAAATAAGAAATCTGACGGCAGAACAGATTTTAACAACTGTTCATGACAACACAACACAATTTGACGATAACAACGACATAACACTACCTCGTATCCCTAGCATTCCTAAATCAGCCTTGTCTTCGACTCTTCAATCAACTAATTCATATGATATTGTTCGTGCACAAAGTCTTGATACCATTCCCGAAATGTCTCCATTAGCAGAGGCAAAAGAGCAATCTCCTTTTTTGCCATTTCCTGATATGCTACCAGACACTCCATTTCTTGAGGAAGATGATATCGCGGAAACTGATATTCCTATATGGACACCATCTCCGTCAAACGAGACATTGCGTATATTGGAAGAACTTCATCTTTCAACACAAGAACGCAGACGCACCGAAAACTTTGGTACACAAGAAAAACGTGACGGACAACGCCAAGTACGAGCAGGCTAATATCTTCATCTTTGCCGACGCTGGTAAAAAAACAATACGGAACCACTAAGTAGTGAGCCAAGAACAAATAATGCAGGCAATGTTGTAAGCATTCGTTCTTGAACAATATTCTGTACAGATTTTGATACTACCTTCTCTTTTCTACGAGGGACGTGAGAAAGAAACCAGGAAACAAGTCCTTGCTGACGCGTTACGTAGCTCCGTCCCTTCCATGCCACTGAATGACCAATGATTGTGTGTAATAAAGAATTGATCGCAATGGCGAGGAAAGTAAGTGCCGAAAGTGGTGTTAGTAGAGCATATCGCGGCGCGATACCAAAATGCTTGAACCAAGGTAGCGCACTCAGAACCTGCACAATATACGCAAGTACAGCAATAAAAAACAATATGTATGATTTTTCTCGCCGTGCATCAACAAATAGCAGTGCGACCGCAGAGGCTAGTGTTGTACTTATCGCTGTCTGTATACCTGTTAGCGGCGATTGGTACAGATAAGGATACGTATTCTTTCCAAAGCCGTTTGCTATTTGTTGTAAATCAGTATACATTCGTACCGACACAAGCCCTTCCCCACGGCAAGCAAGTGAAACAATACCATTACGCTTCAAACTCATGGCAAGTGCCGCATCGTCAACAATACTACCAGCATTCGCCGCGTGTCCGTTCACCTGCTCATATGCATCCTGATGAATAAAAAAGTATTGTCCGTTCGCAAGCGTAGGACCATCACTCTTGTTAACATGTGCATTTATACCAACAAAGTATTGTTGATATGCGAAAGGAAGCAACAAGCGTTCCCAAAACGTTTCACATCGTTGTTGAGGAAACAACGATAAGGCACGTATGTTATGCATAGTGACAAAACGGATTGTCGAACTGAGCGCACAAGAAGCTAGTTCTGTATCGGCATCAACAAAAAGTAGCCAAGGATAGTGTGCATGATCTGCACCCACCCAACAAGCGTAATTTTTCCCGGTCCATCCCTTTGGGGGTCCATCAGTAGAGACAAGCCGCACACCGTCTTTAGCATATGCTTGCACGATAGCCGCCGTATTATCGGTTGAGGCATCATCAACAACGATTACTTCATATTGGGGATAGTTTTGGCGCACTAACGAGGTCAACAAACATGGTAAATTTGTCTCTTCATTCCGCGCAGGCACAATAATTGAGATACCTGGAAAGGCTTTCTCCCCTATCATATTATCTATTGAAGTAGGAACTATTTCTGGCAAGGTTTGATAGTTTCGCATCGCTCGTACACTACTATAAATTTGTCCTGCTAATACAAAAAAAGGCCATATCCTGGACGCACTTTTCTTACTCACTATTATTTTATACTTTCTCTCTAACCAGACGGTAACATCATCTATATCACGTCTTTGTATATTCGTTTGTGAACAATTATGACTTTTGCTTGCTACTACTGAGAGATACGAGATGGTATACTATCGTCAAATCAACAAATTTTTGTGAGGATGTGCTTCATGACAGACGAACAGCAAATGCCATTGACAGGCAAAATCGCGTTGGTAACTGGAAGTGGACAAGGCATAGGAAGAGCAATAGCACAGCGTTTAGCAAAGCTTGGTGCCGATGTTGTTGTGAATTACCGTAGTAATGCCAATGCTGCTACTGAAACGAAAACAAGCATCGAGGCATTAGGAAGACGGTGTACTCTTGTTCAGGCGGATGTTCGCTTGGAAGAAGAGGTGACACGTCTTTTTGCAGAAGCAACACAAACACTTGGTCCAATCACGATTCTTGTGAACAATGCAGGCACAACACGGGACAAGCTTATTCTTCAGATGTCGCTTGCAGACTTTGAACAAGTATTAAATAGCAACCTGCATTCTACATTTCTCTGTACAAAGGCTGCGCTACGTCCGATGATGAAAGCCCGTTGGGGAAGAATTATTAACGTTGCCTCTGTAGCAGGCTTGCTTGGTCCTGCGGGGCAAGCGAACTACGCCTCTTCAAAAGCTGGCATCATTGCATTGACATTGACAACCGCACGCGAAATGGCGAGCCGTAATATAACGGCAAATGCTGTTGCACCTGGCTATATTCCTACGGAGCTTACCTCGACGCTGACAGAACAACAGCAAAAGTTTCTTATTGCAGCTGCTCCTCTAGGCCGGGCTGGAACAACAGAAGAGGTAGCTGGTACAGTCGCCTTCCTCTGCTCACCTGATGCAGCCTACATTACAGGTCAGATTATTAGCGTAGATGGCGGAGCTTCAATGCATATCTAAGTACGTGCTATTCGCTCATAAAAAGTGGCGAAACAAAACGTATACAAGCATGCTCTAATACATATCATACGTCCCCTCCTCATGGATGAAAAGGCTAAAAAAGATGAGTTTATTTGAAACAGACGAAACAAATCGGTTCACATTCGAGGCATTCGCGGCCCATGATTTTTACACGCAGGTAAATCGTCTCCTCGTCCAACGCGCGATAGCACATCTTGTCACACATAGCTCAAAGGTCAAGACGACCACAGGCAGTGCTCCTCTGATTACGATTGTTGACATGGCCTGTGGAACAGGTGCTATTTCGCGGCTGATTGCGGAAGAAATGGCACAACATCAGCTTCTCGCCAACACCTGCATTGTCGGTGTTGATCCATCTGCCGAGGCTCTCCGCCTCGCCGACAACTCTATGCAAGCTGACTATCCAGAAGTTCAAACAAAGTTTCTCCAAGGCGATGTTACCGATCTCCCTCGCGTGGTGCAGAATGCTGACGCAGCATTCTTTTGTAACGCAATTCATCTTGTACCTGATAAAAAAGACGCATTTCAACATATGGCGGAGATATTAGCTCCGGGCGGTATCTTTGCTTGCAACAGCGCGTTCTATCAGGGCACCTATGTTGAGGGAACTGAGCGATTTTATCGTCTCTGGACACGTCGCGCGGTTGGCTGGCTCAAGAAAGAGCATCCAGAGGTGCACCTATCACGCGAGGCCAAAGCAACCGCCATGCAATGGTTAACACCAGAAGAATATGTGGCAGCCCTACAGCAAAGCGGATTTGGAGAGGTTGATATCTCGCGTAATAATGCCGATATGTCGCTTGATGCATGGCGCGACCTGGGAAAGTACTGGCTGTTCATAGAAGGCGCGTTGCCAGGAATACCCTTAGCACTGGGTGCAGCAGCCCTAGAAAACGCTGTGTATCAGACAGGTCAAGAATTAGGTTTAACTGAGATACCTCGTACATGGTTGCAACTTATTTCTACGAAAAATTCGCAAGGAGTGTAGCCGTTTCATCTGATACTTCGTGTGATAAAATGAAGGGTGTGCACTTCGCATACACAGTTCATTCACTCAAGAACGGGAGAGTATCGCATGCAATGGGCGGTCGCTATAGCTGCGTTTCTCGCTTCGACGGTTGAATTCGTCGAAGCCTTTACTATTGTCCTAGTTGTGGGCGTCACAATTAATTGGCGTAGCTCGCTCGCAGGTGCTTTTGCAGCAGCAGCTACGCTTGCACTTATTATCGCCACATTTGGTGTCGCGCTTGTACAATTCGTACCACTAAACGTCCTGCGGCTCGTCGTGGGTGTCATTCTTATTCTCTTTGGCTTAAAATGGCTCAAGAAGGCTATTTTACGTTATAGTGGTCTCAAAGCTTTGCATGATGAAGAAGCCATCTATGAAGAGACGCGAGCCGAACTTCGAGCAAGAGGCGAGAACATCACACCACGTTATGAGCCATTTGGAATAGCAATGTCCTATAAGGCCGTGTTGCTTGAAGGTCTTGAGGTCGCCTTTATCGTTATCACCTTTGGAAGTAGTGTGGCATCAAGTGGAACAGCTCGATCATTAGGCATCACGTCTGCCGCGATTGGTGCCGCTATCGCAGGAATACTTGTGATCTTGCTAGGTGTACTGGTACGTGCTCCATTGAAACAAGTTCCCGAAAACACACTCAAGTTCGTTGTAGGTATCATGCTCACGTCGTTTGGCACCTTTTGGACGGGTGAAGGCATCCGTATTGCTACGAATGGTACACACTTTGAATGGCCTGCAATTCCTATTCCTGATGTGTTCATCATCATCTTAGCAGCAATTTACCTGCTTGCCTCCTACCTTCTTGTACAGTGGCTGAAAAGTACCAAGCAACGTCAGACGACACCAAGCAGTACAGAAGGGACGCAGGCGATCAAAGAAGAGGTGATTTCATGAACGTGATTAAGGCCATTTATAACTTTCTTGTCGGCGATATGATTATCCTTATTGGCATTTTACTCGTCATTATCATACTCGCCCTTATTAACAATGTCGATGCTTTTGAATCGCTTCGTAGTATTACAGGGGCAATTCTGATTACAGCCGTTCTAAGTGTGCTTGTAGCCACTCTGACACGCGAAGCACGTGGTAAACGGTAGAAATAATCAAAAAAGAAAATGGGGAAGGCCGCATGCAGCCTTCCCCATTTTCTTTTTTGATACTTACCCTTCATAGCATACTTTTCTCGTCTTTTATTCGTGTACGTAATAGTTGTCTATTACAAAATTAACACGCAATATATAGTCTTGCGGCTATAAGAAGATCAAAATGTTATTAGAGGAGTAGTCTTTATGGCAACGGGGTTTATTGAACGTAACTGGAAGCTTTTGGCAGCGTTTGCAGGTTTTGCGGTGGTGCGAGAACTGATACAGAGACGCAAATTTATTGAGTTACAGGGGAAAGTTGTTCTGATTACAGGAGGTTCACGCGGCTTTGGCTTAGCTATGGCGGAGGAGTTCGCACGAGAGGGTTCCAAGCTGATTATTTGTTCACGTGAGAGTGACGAACTAGAAAGAGCACAAGCCAAGCTTCGTGAGTTGAGTGCTGATGTTTTGACGGTTGAATGTGACGTGACAAAGCCCGAAGAAGTGCAACAATTGATTACGCAGGCAACAGCTCACTTTGGACATATTGATATTCTGGTAAATAACGCAGGCATTATTAGCGCAGGTCCCTTGAATACACTTACACGAAGTGATTTTGAAGAGTCGATGAACATCATATTCTGGGGAACATATAATACAACAATGGCAGTGCTGCCACAGATGCGAACACGTGGGAATGGACGAATTGTCAACATTGCTTCAGTTGGCGGCAAGGTAAGTGTTCCTCATCTGCTCTCCTATGCGAGTGCAAAATTTGCTGTTGTTGCCTTGTCTGAAGGTTTGCATGCAGAGTTGGCACAGGAAGGTATAGACGTTACGACTGTCGCCCCTGGACTCATGCGTACAGGCTCACAGGTAAATGCGATAGCCAAAGGTGACAAAAATAAAGAGGAGTACACACTTTTTGCTTTGATCGACACTCTTCCTGGTTTCTCGATTAGCGTAGAGCGTGCGGCAAAGCAGGTTGTACGTGCCACAAAGCGCGGTGACACTGAACTCATCATCAGTGTACCGGCACAAGTCCTTGCTCGCTTGTACGGAGCGTTCCCTGGCGTGATAACAGATATTCTTACCATTTCCACACGTTTCTTGCCTAAAGGCGAAGGAACCGCACGTCACACGGGTAGTGAGAGTGAAACGCCTGTCTCTCAATCATTTTTGACAACCTTAGGACAAAAAGCATCCCAAGAGTATAACGAGTTATAAATAGAGATACACATACGTGTAAGTAGCGAACATCATGAGTCAAATAGATGGTTCTTTCACTGTTTGACTCATGATGTTCACTACCTGTACACTAGAAGTTTTTATAGTAGTGATATTGACCCTAAAAATATTTGACGTTGTATGGTCAAACTGCTATCATTGAGCGTGGACGGTGCTTTTTTGGTAACTTCGATGACAGGATAACAAAGATGCAAGAGGCACAAACTTGGCGAAAACTTTTAGGCACAATTATTAGTAACTCAAAGGAAAAACAGCGTATCGCGGTTGAGCTAGGGGTAAAGGCTATTACACTAACACGTTGGGCCACTGGCGAGTCAGACCCACGCCCACAAAACTTACGTCTTCTGCTTAGCGTACTTCCAGGACAGCGCGAGCAACTTCTTGATTTAATTCGTAAAGAAGAGAGATGGGAAGAATTTTCAGATATCATCAAGGATGATACATCTAAAGATATTCCCTCTGAATTCTATACGAGTGTATTTGTCGCACGAGCGTCTGCTACAGAAAATCTGCGCTACTGGTCTACTTGTCAACTTATTTTGCATCAAGCACTCAGGCAACTTGATCCTGATCGGCTAGGTATGGCGGTCTGGGTTGTACGATGTATGCCACCCTCTGGCTTCTATCATAAGGTTCGTAGTCTACGCGAAAGTGTTGGCCTGGGTACGCCTCCGTGGGGGGGGAACTTAGAGCAGAGAGCCATGTTCCTGGCTGCTGAGTCATTGGCAGGAAACGTTGTTACGCTTTGTCGCCCCGCGATTATTGAAAACCTGGATGAAGAACATAATCTGCTGCCCGCAGCACGAGTCGAATATGAGAAAAGTTGCGCTATCTATCCAATTCTTTACGCAGGTCGTATAGCGGGAGTATTTCTGGTTTCCAGCACTCAATACAATCACTTTTTGTCACGTTCAAGAGGTGCTCTAGCTCAAGCCTACGCTGATTTGCTTGCGTTGGCGTTCGAACCAGAGGATTTTTATGAGCCGGAAGATATTGCACTGTGTGTGCTTCCGTATCATGATGAACAAAAAAAGTATTTTGCTCCATTTCGACAACTGGTCAAAAATGCGATCAAAGAAGCGGCGCAAAACAATAAGCCGCTTAATACCATTGAGGCAGAAATGCAGGTATGGCAGCAGTTAGAGGAAGAACTTATACAGGTTTCAGCTAGCAAAGAGTAAAACGTATAGAATGGCACACAATGTTCGATGATTTTACAGACGGGATTGACCAACACTGGATGCAAACATGCATTGGTGCAGGTGTACTTTCTACTACCAATTCTGCTCTCCGTATGGGCTTTCCCTCTGTAACACAAGGATACTATAACGACGCGCAGATTGATGACTACGGTGGACTTGTTCGTGCTGCATTTCCTTGGAAGCCACCGTTGCGTATGATTGTACGTTCGCGTTCGTCACATGAAGCGGCGACGTCTGATAGTACGAGTGAGAGTCAAAATATTTTGCGAGGTACAGCTGGTTTTGGCTTTTGGAATTATCCTTTTTCTGTGCGTGGCGATATTTTAATGTTGCCGGAGTCAATTTGGTTTTTCTATGCCTCACCACCCTCGAATATGGCACTCGTCCCCGGTATTCCTGGTTGGGGTTGGAAAGCTCAAGTTGTCCATAGCATGCGTGCCGAGGCACTAGCCGCCGTCGTCCCCACAGCATTCACAACACTATGGGGACGTGTAACAGGAAATACAAGTCACGCGGCACAATGGATGCAACGCTTGAGCGGTGCAAGTGAAGCACTACTACCCGTCATAATGACTGAGTGGCATACGTATGTGCTTGAATGGCGGGAAAGTATGGCAACATTCTGGGTTGACGATACCCTTGTGTTACGTGTTCCACAACCTCCTACACGACCACTCGGCTTTGTCGCATGGCTCGATAACCAGTACGCAGTAGCAACCCCACGCGGTGTACTACGTTTTGGCACAGTTAGTAGTGGTCCTCAATGGCTCGATGTGGATAGTATCAGAATAGAGCCTCTTTAACTCTTCACTAGTTTGCAAGTATAGCAGGATTACCAGAAACATAAAAGAGCTTGTTAAGAGTAAGAGCGTGAATTTTCCAACCATTCTCAGTTCTTATAAGCCCATCTTTGTATTCTGCACGCAAGAAAAATTCTTCGCCTCCTTCAAACCCCTTAATGTAGTGTTGACCAAAAAAATTGGAAATGCATTGCGCTGCATCACCATGAACAGTAATACGGAAATTTGAGGAAATATATTGTGTTCGTAGTCCTTCACGACTTAGGTTGTGCTGATACGACTGACGCAACTCTTCTCTCCGCACCTTCTGTGCTGGAACTCCATAAGGAGTGAAGTCTGCTTCAACTTCTTCCAAGAAAAGACTCTCGAACAATATCCAATCCTGATAGTCTAAGGATTGAGCAAGTTGGGCACGAACCTCTTTAATGGCTTCTCGATCAAGAAGTTCTTGCAATGTCGAATCATTCATACTCTAGTTGTTTCCTCTCATCTCTCTCGTGCGAGACAGCTTGTTACGATGCCGCTTCCTATCAAGAATAGCTCATTGAGACATAGAAGAGAATATAAAAACAATGCTGTTAGCATATCTCTTTGTGGTATTGGCTAACAGCATTGCTTTTTCTGCTAAGAATTAGGTGGAACAGCTCTATCGTTTTTCTTCGACAGTGAGCACTTCATCAATAATACCATATTCTTTTGCATCAGTCGCACTCATGAAGAAGTCACGGTCGGTATCACGTTTGATACGTTCCAGGCTCTGTCCAGTGTGATGTTGGATGATACCGTTGATTACATCTCGCGTATGCAACATCTCGCGTGCAAAGATGTCGATATCACTTGCCTGACCACTTGCTCCACCTTGAATGAGCGGTTGATGCATGTGAATACGGGCATTAGGTAAGGCACGACGACGACCTTTATCACCTGCAAGCAGGAGGATCGTGCCAAAACTGGCGGCATAGCCAACACAGGTCGTTGCAACCGGACAGGGAATGAGGCGCATTGTATCGTAGATGCCTAATCCTGCCGAGATTACTCCTCCTGGTGAACTAATATACATATTGATCTCACGGTCTGGATTGTCCGACGCTAAAAAGAGCAATTGCGCCACAATTAAATTAGACATGTTCTCTTCAATCTGACCATTCACCATGATGATGCGCTCTTTCAAAAGACGCGAATATAGGTCGTAAGCGCGTTCGCCACGTCCAGTCGTCTCTATAACAGTTGGAATAACAGAATATATGCTCATCGTAAAAACTCCTTTACTTCACGTTCTGACGCACAAAGTAGTAGTGAATCATCGCAACATCGCCTGTTGAACCTTGATTGAGTACTCCTACGAGTAGCCAACCTTCACGCCCTAGCTCATTCAAGCGTTCCTCATCGGGAAGTGATCTGCTATTTGTATCAATTGTCAGTACATGGTAATCCCAGCGAACAGGCTCCATCGGAATATCTTCATAGACCTTGATGTCTGGTACAAATCCTACGGCTCCTTTCTCCGAGTATCGGATAAGAGGGGATGAGGTAGTAAACATTGTTTTCTTTCTCCTTACTTGCTCTTGCTTAATTTCTATAACATCAACTTTCCTCAACTTGAATATAACATGCTATTGGCGTATACTGATAGTAATGAGATATGCTATAAGCATGTCTTTTATAGCAACTATGCTTACAGCATAGGAAGAGCGAGGAATAACATGGCAGACGAAGAGAAAGCGTTAGATTTACAGGAGATTATCGGACGCGTGGTACGGCGAGAACGCCAGGACCGTCGCCTCACGATTAAAGAGTTAGGCGACAAGGCGGGTCTCTCAGAAATTTATGTTGGGGAGATTGAGCGAGGACAGAAGTATCCTTCCTCCAAAGTGCTAGAGGCTTTGGCGAAAGCATTAGACCTTGATATGGCAGAATTTTTGGAACTGATGGCAGAGGAGATTCGCAATGACCGCGAACCGCAGTTGACCAACGCAATTGGCTTTGTCTTGCCAAGTACGCCGAATCAACCGCGTCGTATGGTGGTGAAGCGCATCGTGAATATGCTCAACGAGGGCGATGTGGAGAGCGTTGCCGATTTTAGTGCGTTCCTGCTCTCCAAGCGTCTTCCTCATCAGGAATAAGTGGGTTATTTCATCTCTTGCCGATGTGAGACATTTTCGTTTTTAGTCTCTTCGGGGTCTGGTCCATAATACTTAAGCGCGGTAAGAAACTGTATTGCTTGTTCATGAATAGTTTCTCGTTGTGCATTGTTAATATGGCGCAAACCTAACACATTTTGTCCCAAACGCCGATTTGTGCGTAACTTTGCCTCGTTCTCGATCAAGAAATTCCAGTACAAGTAGTTGTATGGACATGCATTTGGACCTACACGCTGTTTGGGAGAATAGCGACAACCCTCGCAATAGTCACTCATTCTATGAATATAGTTTGCTGACGCAATATATGGTTTAGTCGCTATTTTTCCTCCATCGCCGTTCATGCCCATACCGATGACATTTGGCAGTACAACCCAATCATAGGCGTCGAAGTAGCAGGCGAGAAACCATTCCGCAACGGCCACTGGATCAACACCTGCAAGCAGACAAAAGTTACACACAATCATTAGTCGTTCGATATGATTAGAATAGCCACTATCCAATACACGATTCGTGACATGATTGATGCAATTCATGTCAGTCTGCCCATTCCAGAACATAAGGGGCATTAGTCGTTTTGCATGCCATGTGTTAGAGGTACGCAAGTTTGGCATCTGTTGCCAGTATTGCCAGTACATAAACTCACGCCATCCGATCACCTGTCGAATAAACCCTTCGACGGAATTCAGTGATGCATATCCTTCATGATAGGCAACTTCAGCCGCATGTACCATGTCAAGAGAATCTAGTAAGCCGATATTGACATAGGGTGAGAGTTGCGAATGATAGAGCGCGCTTTCTTTTGTACTCATAGCATCTTCATATGGTCCAAAGTCGTTGAGACGGAGCGCGATAAAATCGTTCAACGCCTTTTGCGCATCTTCACGCGTTACCGCAAGGTCAAACCCTTCCGCGCTACCAAGTCCATGCTCGGAGTCCGCGACCTGTTGCATTACCTGTCGGGTGATCGTATCTGGCTCAAATCCTGGTGGAGGTGGTACTTCAAACTGATCGGGAAGTGGTTCTCGATTCATCTCGTCATAATTCCACTTGCCACCAATGGGTGTTCCATCCTCCTCAAGAAGTAGATGAAAATGTTTACGCATATCACGGTAGAATGTTTCCATAATATAGTGCCTTCCTGATTGAGGACGAGGGTTTGGGTTATACTGCTCAACCAGAAACTGTGTATTTGGCAACACCTGCACTGGCAGGTTTAGCAAGTGCGATAATTCTTGTTGCTGCATATGCCGCGTATCGTACTCGCTCGCCGCCATTACAAATAATTGCACCGATTTGTGCTTTTTGAGATGCTGTTGTAATCCCTCGATAAAGCTTGAAGCTTGTACATAGTCCACAATATAGCCAGCAGTTTGTAATTCTTGCACGTAATGACGCATAGAACTTAGCAAAAGTACAATCTTCTTACGCTGATACGGAAGCAATCCAATCCGCTCTGTACTTTCAACAAGCACAACACGCACGTTTTCACGCCCATATTCCGCTTCGGCTGCAACGAGAGCCGGATGATTTTGTAAAAGTTGATCGCCAAGTATCCATACTGATACAATTTGTTGAGGCATAATTGCTCACTCTCTCATAAGTACGCATCTTTTCATTTTTCGTATTTGTAAGACGAACACCGCTCTCAAAACGTGTGTGTGCGAAGAGAAACCGCTAGAAGAGAAGGGTCCCTATCATGACAAGCAAAACAACACCGAGTACAGCGTAGTCAATTCGCCCTAGTGCCTTCTCATACAGATGTGTTTGTTGTCCTTCGCTCTCGTAACCTCGTGCCTCTAACGCGGTTGCGAGTTCGGATGCACGACGCAGTACTCCTTGCAGAAGTGGGACAAAGAGCATCGTCAAGCTTTGAAAGCGTTCAGAAAGTGTACCGTGCGTGAGATCAGCACCACGCGCGGCTTGTGCTTTTGTGAGTTGCTCGACCTCTTCAAAAAGCGTGGGGATAAAACGTAGCGCGAGAAGTGTCATGAGCGCAAAGTCATCGACAGGCAATTTTAACCGACGCAATGGAGCTAAAAGCATGGTTAAACCTTCGATGAGTGCAACAGGTGAAGTTGTCATTGTCAGCAATAACGAGAAAGCGTAGAGTGTCAGCAGGACCACAGTGAAGCTTACAAAACTCCACACACCGCTATATGTAATTGGGACTGGCCCTATGAGCAGATTTTGTGTCGATGGAGCATCGCGTATCACCCACCAAAAGAGTGTTGCGCTTCCCAAAAGCAGAATGAGCAAAATACGTATACCACGAAGCCAAACATTTCGCCATATATTTCGTAAAGGCGTTACACGAGCTAGTATCAGAAAAAACAGGAGAACGAGGGCAAGTAGCAAGGCACTTTCACGGGCAATACCGTATGGCATACGTAATGGTCCGAGTGCGTATAGTATCTTATCATCGTTACCGCTCAACGAAAACAAGACGGTAAGTGCACCGATTACTGTCAAGACAATTAGGAGCCACATACGTCGCCATAGTTCACGAGGAGAGATATTCGAGCCTGCAATAGCTACACCGAGCACAATGAGCAAAGCAATAAAAGGCAAGAAATGCCATTCGCGCTGTCCGGCAATCACCAGCGACACCACAACAATGAGCAGGACAAGTAGTTTCGTTCTGGCTTGCAAGCGATGCAGCAAACTTTTTCCAGGATAGTATGTTCCTAGTGAGACATTTTTCAGCATGTGTTCTAACTTTCTCTTGTATGTGGGACGCGCCGCCGTATATTTTTTAGTGCCGCAAATGCCTCATCAACCGTCAATGTTTCAGAAGGAATATCTATACCTTGCTTGCGTAATAGAGAAAGGAGTTCACTGAGCGGAGGTGCAACTAGCCCCCATTTCTGCAATTGTTCATCCTGTGAAAAGAGGGAACGAGGTGTCCCTTGCATCACGAGATTTCCGTTGTGTAAGACGAATAGCATGTCAGCCAGTGTTGCAACTTCGCTCATATCATGTGTCACAAGAATAATTGTCGTGCCTCGTGTCTGTTGAACGCGCTGTAAGTAGGAATAAAACTCGCCGCGTGCATCAGCATCAAGGCCAACAGTTGGTTCATCAAGAATTAAAACACTTGGCGACATCGCTAATACACCTGCAAGCGCAACACGTCGTTGTTGCCCACCACTTAATGCAAAAGGTGAGCGGGATGCATACTCTTGATGTGGCAAGCCTACTAGTTCCAGGGCAGCAAACACACGCGCACGTCGCTCGTGTCGCCCAACTTGCATTCGTTGCAATCCAAAGGCAACATCAGCAAAAACCGTTTTCGCGAAAAGTTGCGACTCTGGAAACTGAAAGAGCATACCGACGCGTTGCCGCAGTGCTCGCAGGTCTACCCCCTTGCCGCCAACGTTGACGCTATCAACAATCACAGTGCCCGATGTGGGTGTGAGCAAGCCGTTGAAGTGCTGTATCAGCGTTGATTTACCGGAGCCAGTTACGCCAATAATCGCGGCACAACTTCCACGCTCGATACTCATATTGACATCAACCAGTGCCGCTTTTTGTATGATACCGGACTGGTAGGTATGAAAAAGATGCTCGGTTGTAATAATTGCGTTAGTCACAAAGACAACTCCTGCGCAATCGCCTCAACCGTCACTGCCTCTTGTGAAAGCGGAATACCAATTCTTCGCAAACGTGTTGCAAGTTCGATTGGCTCTGGTATCGCTAGCTTCAAGGAACGCAACCTGGATATATCAGCAAAGAGCATTGCGGGGGTTCCCTCCATCACGATCTGGCCTTGCTCCATCACGACAATGCGTTGTGCCAGTACTGCCTCTTCGAGCAGGTGCGTTACTTGAATCACGGTGAGTCCTTGCTTCTTGTTTAACTGGTGTAACAGCGTGACAATCTCCTGACGCGAACGTGGATCAAGCATTGATGTAGCCTCATCTGCGATAATACACTTTGGAAGTAATGCCAGAATACCTGCGATAGCGACACGTTGCCTCTGCCCACCAGAGAGCCTATGGGGTGGCAAGTGGCGCAAGGCAGAAATTCCTACCGCAGAGAGCGCAGCATCCACTCGTTCTGCAATCAATGCAGGAGCAAAACCGCGCATTGTAAGTGACCATGCAATATCGTCCTCTACAAGCGTGGCGATAATCTGGTTATCGGGATTTTGAAAAATCATGCCCACAGTATCACGAATAGTACGATGTGTTGTCATATCGCGTGTATCAAGCTTATTGACTAGCACACGTCCTGTATCAGGAATAAGTAATGCATTACACAGACGCGCCAATGTTGATTTGCCGCTTCCATTATGTCCCAGCACCACGACATACTCGCCCTCTTGTACATGCAAACTCACATCGCGTAGGGCTGCCTGCGGTTTCTCTTTACTCGTCATCTGAGTAGGATAAGTATAGCCTACATGCTGTATGTCAATGCTCATGCTCTCGCTGCTCCCTGTCTTTTCAGCATACGTCGCCGCCGCACAACTCTTTTCAAGAGCGAACGAGAGAAACGGCGTCTCCATTTTTGCATACGACCTTCGGGAAAAGGACGCACTGAGTAGCCAAGTCTCCGTACCAGCGAATTTGTGACAGCATAGATCACAATTACAAAAGGACATAGAAGTACCCATAACGCGACATAATAGAAACCCCACCAGTATCTAAAGCCAAACGCGGCTAGTGACGCGATGAGCGGCACGAGTGTATGTTGCCACCATACACCAAGTCCAATACTGGCTGAAAGTACTCCAATAAGACTCATAGCACCGTTATACGTGTTATGCAAACCACGAACGAGCGTATTGAACGGCAAGCCTAACAAAAACGTGCTGAGAAGGGTAACGATGTACAGTGCAAGCGCACCAAACGTTATCCCTATTAGAAGCAACAAGAAATGGGACAAGCGATGTTTCATGGTAAAGCCCAGGAAGAGACCACCTGTTGCCTCTAACAACATAAACACAACCAACTGCGGACCTGCCACAATTGCTGAGATGAAGAGCGCGACGATCATCCCCATTACACCTACATATAGGCCGCGCCGCAGGACAAGCACAGCGAACACGATGAAGATAAGCACACGAAAAAAATCGCCGCCAACGGGCAGATACAATGTTAGCAGTTGAAACACAACCGCGATATCCGCGAGTAATGCCCCTTCCGCAATCTCTATCGCGTTCAGTTTTCGGAACATGGAGAGTCCTTAGTATTCTATTTATTGAGTGAGGCAAGGGCGCCCGCAAGGGGAACGCCCCTCCCATACGACCAAACGTGGTGGGAAACGATTTCGTGTATGGGAGGGGCGTTCCCCTTGCGGGCGCCCTTGACTCACTTGCATCTCGATTATCAATTGCATTGTAACTCTTTAGAGCATCATCGACAATATCCTACAAACGCCAGAGTTGCTTTAACGCTGTGATTAACTGGCTTTGACGTTGCTCTATCGTGGCAGGAGTCCATGTGCGAAAGCCTAGCACGTGTGTTGTTAGAGCAAAAGGAGAGATGCCATCTTTTGAGAGAAAATAATGTTGCTTTTTAAACTCGAAATCGAAGTTTTCAGCTTTCATGTTTTTTCCCTGTGACAACAACACGAGATTGCCCAAGCGATGTACGTACTTCTGGCGTATCTCTTTGGATGGAAACGCTTTGACCCATTCGCTCTCCAATGCAGGACGTTGTGGCAGTACATGCTCTATCGTTACGGTCTGATGATCGTAGGAAGCGACCTTCTCTGAGAGTTTCGTGTCCAGACGTAACAGGACATAGCGACAAGGATAATGCAGTAGATAAATGTCACCATCAAGCACTCTGAGAAATTCTGAACGTTCCTTTGATGTTAGCTGTAGTGGCGATTCTGGATTGAAAAGGTCTTCATCTGAATCAATTGCGTACAGCAGTTCACAATAGCGGTCGATGCGCTTGTAGGGAGGGACGCGACATACCATGAAGCTGATGACGAGACGTTCCAGGTCCGCCAGGAAACGCAACACTAAATCTGGTTGCTTGCGATGATTTTTGACAAAGTAGTAGAGTGCGGGTGGCGTCCATTGTGCATGATCGAGATAGTTTAGCCACTTGAACATAGCATTTATCTCTTTCGCCTTCGCGGGTGAACCTTGATTGTAATTGGTCTTGAGAATATTGTTGAACGCGTGTGCATAGGGAAACAAAATAGTGTCAATAAAATCTTGCGGCGTTGAGAAACGTGGTCTCACATATGAATTGAACTCTTCGATCATCCCCTTGCTCTGACGCTTCTTAGAAAAGATGGCGCGTAGGTGAAAGAAGAGATTTTCAAATTCTTCTGTGCCTAGCATCGTCTCCATCTCTTCCCACTTTGTAGCATACTCGTCCTGTTTGCTTGAAGGGATGAGACTCACGAGATCGGCCTTCAAAATATCAGGGTAGGAAAGATTAAGGCCACGACTGTTCAGCACGGCAAAGATGCGATACACAGCGTCGAGGTCGGGACTAGATACAGCAACTACAATCAAAAAGCAACGGTTGATGATGAATTGTGTCAGCGCGGTAAGCTGAGCGTCGGAGAGCTTCTTTAGTTCACGGATGAAGCCTAATGTGTTAGCACGAATATTACGCTGGCTTTCCGGCAACTGCGAGTCTTGTAATTCCTGTAGTGCTTCGATACCACCTTTTTCCTGAATATAGGTTTGAAAAAACTTCGCATCGCGCTCACGCAATTTTAAGCGATATCGCTCTGGCGTGCCAGTGATAATATTGCCCTTCTCGGATAGAAACGAGGTCAAGCTTTCCGCGAAGTTAGAGCTAATCAGACTGCGAATTGCTGATAAGAGCATTGTCAGCGTCGTCAGGCGTTGCTGTCCATCAATAACTTGAGCATCTGGCTCTTCGCCTTTGATGATAACAATACTACCAAGAAAGTAAGGGGATATATCGTCAGTGGGCTTGTCGCCACCCTCCATAGCTGTTAGTAAATCCTGGTAGAGTTCTTCGGACTGCTCCGTTGTCCATGAATATGCTCGCTGATATAAGGGAATAGTAAACACAAAATCGTCACTAAATATCTTTTTGATTGGATACTCGGACCCATGAATGTTCATTTTGCTCAAAACGTCGCTCCCACACGCTTATAGTGTTAATAGCTTCTCTATAGAGATAGCATTGCTAATGATACTATAAGCATGGGTATAGTCAAGTCCTAGAGCGGCTATTATGAGGCGTGCTTTTCTCGTTCCTGGCGCAGTCGCTCTTTGAGCCATTGTCGCGCAAGTGTGGATTTCTTCATACCGCGTTCGTGTGCCTCTTCTTCAAGAGCAGCATCTAGGTCATCATCAAGCCGAAGCATCATTTGTCTAGTATAGCCGCGTGTAGAGCGAACCCGGACAGGAGTCATCTCTGCTTCAATTTCTAATGAACCCGTATCAGTTTCATCCCACCAAGCAGCCTCTTCCTCGTAGCTCTGGAAAGCGGGAATTGCTCCATGTGCTTGTGTTGGGTATTTAAGATGCTTGCTCTCGCTCATGTCTGTTTACCTGCCTTCCATTCATTATAACGGCGTAACTCTTGCCGTTTGGGTGGCTTCGCTGTAACTGGGTAAAATAGCCCGTTACCTTGCGAAGCTAGAATAATAACCAGGAGTTTACCGTCACGTTTTGGACCAATAATGCGCTGACGCCCTTCTTTCGCTTCCTCCACTTTGAGCCATTCAGGGTCGCCGTAACAAACTTCTTCTACCTCAGCAATTGTAAGGTGATGACGTTCCCAAATATGTGCGTCATTGATACCAAGTTCCCAGAGTAAGTCCTGGATGTCTATATCTGCCATGACCTAATTGTATATCATTGCTTTACGGTGTCAAGAGGGTTGAGTGCTTGAAAAAGTAATACTTCCTACAAAGCTACCAACTAATAAATTTCCCCTCCAATTCCTGTATGAAAAGCGATTCGGCACCTTTTACACTCATTAAATATAAAGCATCAGAGGCTCGGGTCATAGCAACATAACAAAGAGTGCGCTCTTTCTCAATATCCACAAGCTGATTAATACTTTCATCATCTAAGTTAAAGCCCAAGTTTGGAGGAAAGCTACCTTTTACTAATCCATGTACAAAGACTACTGGAAATTCTAGTCCCTTTGCAGAATGAACAGTCAACACTTTTATTTGATCCTTAAATAGATTAAAATGTTGGGTGTTGAGTACAGCAGGAAGTCCAAAGTTATTTAATTCTTTACAGCACTCTATACAAAATTTGTTGTTTCGACATAAAACTGCAAAATCTGAAAGACGAAAGGTTCCATCACTTATTAAATCTTTAATAGTGTTCTTAATCCACATAATCTGATTCCTGAGGTTCTTTTCCTTGACAAGCATAGGTGGTGGTCCATGACGTTGTGATAACTCTGGCTTTATATACTCTTCCACTTTGTCTATTTTTAAGTTGTTATCCAATAAATAAGTTGCGGCTTCAGCAATCTGTCGTGTATTACGAAAATTCTTTTTTAACTTCCTAGTTCGTCCTCTTGCATGAATACCTGCACTTTCCCAGGATGAACCTTGTGAATATACTTTTTGCAAAGGATCCAAAAGTAGTAAAAGGTTACACGCTTTACCATTGATAGAGCTTAAGGCTAAAGCAACTTGTTTAACAACTTGGATATCAACCAAAGTTAAATCTTGAGTTTCATCTACAATAATAGCATCGTAGTGTCTAGAGTCATGATAATTTTGTATGTTATGTATAACCAAAGTAGAGATATCGACCCAATCATCAAACCCTGAATAATCTAGTCGATACTGATAAGCCTTATAAATTCTCCACATAGCCTCACGCTCTTTTGGATCAAACCTTTTCCGACCTTTTCGTATCTCTGTCTTATACTTCTCCCAAGTAGTCCTGTCAGACCCTTTAATCATATACCTTATTTCTTCTTGTACGAATCTCTTTACTTGTGATGATGTTTTATCTTTAAGAAACGCAACTGTAGGATAGTCTTTTTGAATGTCTAAAATTGCTTCTCCAATTAATTCAGAATATATACTTTGTTTACCATTCTCCTTTTCTTCCTCCACTTGGACATCTACTCCAACCTTCTGTAAAAGAGTCAACATTGCAGCGTGAAAAGTTGTAACTTCCAAGTTATTAGGCATATAACCAAGAATTGAAATGATTAGCTTCTTCGTTTCCTGTGAAAGTCTACTACTAAATGTTAACAATAACACATCTTGACCTTCTTGAGCTAAACGAATAGCTCTATAAAGGGCAACTGCAGTCTTACCAGAACCTGCAGTGCCATAAATGATTGCAGGTGGGTAGTCCATATCCACATATTTCTGCTGCTCAGTTTCGAGGTTTAACATCAACTGTTTAATCTTTCCCCCACAAAAGCTATTTAATTGATCGAGATCAGTATGATGTACTAGCAAAGACTCATCGAACATAGATATTTGCAAGTCTTGAGAGGTGTAAGCTTCTAGAAGTCTTGTTCTAGTTTCTTCTGGTAAATCAGTCAAACCAAGCAGAGCATCGTCTGTTGATAGTGCGTGTTTAACGTCTTGTATTAAATTGGCAGGCACACCGAGTATACGCAAGTGAGCGTCTTCAAAAAACTGGAAATGATTGATAGGTTTGTATTGGATTTCTTCCTCAATTTCTTCGTTTTGAGTTTCATCAATCACTAACGTTTGCTCGGAAAGGTCCAAAGAAGGAAAAAGTGGTGAAGAAGTAGCGAAATAATCATTATCGCGGTCTCCCTCGTATTTTTCGTTTTCATGCTTTTCGTCTAAAAGAGGGGGAACAGGAGCGTCAAAGTTTCTTTGAAGGATGTTAAATGGTTTAGTAAGCTTATGCTGAGAATATATATGTACATGAGCTTTATCTACAACCGAATGACTACCTAAATCCCACAAGTGTAGAATTTCACCTTTGTGTTCATACAAAATTCTTTCACTGTCAGAAATATAGGCATCCCAAACATTTTTGTCTTTAATTTGCTTAAGTCTATGTCCCTTGAGTGAGGGATGATATGGGTTTTCTGCAAGAAGTTGTATTTTTTGATATACAATATGAGGATGAGGATGTCGCTTAAGTGCCTGTTCAAAAGATTTTGTAGTAAGTATCCGAAAAGCCATACTATTTCCCCCTACAACATTATAGTCTTATCTATACAGTATATATACTTCCTGTCAAATTTCTATATGATATATACACATTTATCTATGTAACAGCGTGTGTTACCTTCTCCTCAAAAGCAAACGTACTAGAAGGTAAATGACTTAAGAGGAGTAACTCATGAAAACACTCACCATCTCGACGCATCGCAAAGACGAGATAGTAGACATCACGGACAGAGTAGAAGCATATCTCCATGAAGCACACA
>CAXUIS010000020.1:0-27442 GCA_964250915.1 uncultured Ktedonobacteraceae bacterium
TAAAAAAGTCGATACCTGGCTGAATATCGTCAGTGTTGCCACTTTGGGCGAGTGCTGCCGTGTAGACCGCGATGAAGGCATCATTAGCCTGACGCGGATCGCCATCAATGCCAACTTGGTTCTTATAGTTGCCATTAAGCAAGTCCTTGAACGAAGTCGGAGGATTCTTCACAATATCGGTGTTAATAACAAATGCCTGTGTTCCATAATACTCAGTACACCAGTTACCATCAGGGTCCTTGAGATTATCAGGGATATCAGCCCAATTTGCATGTTTATATGGTGTGATAAGTCCTTGTTTCATGGCTGTAGAGCCGAACTTAAAGCCAACATCTCCGATATCTCCATGAGCATGTGATTTCGACTTTGTAAATACTTCGAGTTCCTGCGCTGAAGAAAATTCGGCTTCCGCCTGATACTCAACGTTCACGTATTTTGAAGAGTAACCTGCGAGAATGTCCTTGTAGTCGGCCCATTCTGGTGGAATACCGATTGCTTCAAGCTTGCCTTCCTTCTTGGCATTCGTAGTTAATGTCTGCATATCAATAGGGCCTGCCATGTTGACATTACTACCTGTGGTGGTTGACGTGGTAGAAGTGCCGCCACATGCTTCTAAAAATGATGCTAGTGCAAGTGAAGAAACTCCAAGTGCTCCTGCTTGCTCAAGGAAACGACGACGACTGCGGGGGGCAAAAATATTACCGAATAGTTCCTGGTTACTCATGAACGAAAATACCTCCAACTACCTGAATTGGTCACAGATTTGTGCACATATGTGTGTGCATACTAATGAAAAGTAGCATAGCAGCATACGCTCTATAACTCTGTGGACGTATAGATTGCGCAACATACGCAACAATAGTAGAATTGCTGAGGCAGGACAGAGAATGCAGAGAATAAGTACCGCTACGAGAACGCTACCTACAGCAAGTGTACGGAATAGTCCGTCTACGTCGCAATGGACAACATATACATAGTATTTTTAATTGTATGTGTAGTATTTCTATAAAAATAACGATGCATTTCTTTTAACATAGCTTGTCTTATTCCTTAAAGGTGGCTTAACAAAGCAACGCTACAGTTATACGTGCAGAGTGAAAAGAAAATAAGGGTTGATCAGAGAATATAACAGGTGACTTCTTATAGGAGAAGCCACCTGTTCATCATGTCCAGTTCAGGATGTGACTGTGTACTCACAACATCCTCGGCTAAAAGAGATGAGGTTGTGTGTAACTCTCATCTCTTCATTGAGTTTTTTCCTCTATCCAGCCATGATTACCGTTTACTTGCAAACCTTGCTCACTTGCCTCGTCCTCCGAGAAATACGGCAGAAGATGCCCGACAAGAGGGAGACCTGCTTTATAGCGACGCAGATTCTCCCATGCGCAATTGTGCATCATGCGATGCGCGAGTGCTGGGTCCCCGATCATCTCTTCCAAACGCTGAAAAACCTGTTGCGCCAAGTCTTTTTCGGCTTGTGATTGATGTTGATTGCCAAGTAAGCGTGAAAGCGCGAACAGTTCTTCGGCTTTGGCGAGACCGAGGTGCTCGGCCTGTAACATAAGGCGTAAACCATATGAGCGAGTGGCATCGAGCATTGCAACGTTCATTTCGGTATCGTCTCGCATTCCTCGATTGTTGAGGTTGCCAGAGCCAACAGTAGCCCACACATCATCGACAATCGCCACCTTCGCATGAACATAGATAGGACGATAGTGTGTCGTCTCACCATCTTGATGCGAGGTAGCGAGACAAAAAGCTTCAAAGCGTCCCTCCTCAACACTATCGGGAGATTTTGTACGTAGGGCTTCGAGACCCGCATCGCTGAATGTGCGTCCCACATTTGGATGGTCAGGAAGAATAATTGTAGCATTTGCACCACGTTCCAACGCGTTCCCCAGTTCACGCAAATTCTGCTCCATTTCGGGGCTGTCCTGAGCAAGAAATGGAATGTCGATACCGATGTAGATATGCAGCCATAGATATTGATTTTCCAGATAGACAAACCGTTCAATGTTGCTAAACGCATTGGCGTAAAGTTGAGTAATACCTTGCACGATTAATGGATCAAATTTATATGTGTGTTCTGGAATAGTACGTGCTATCTGAACGACCGAATGTGTCTCGACTGCGGGAGGAGCAACGTGTTCGCTTATCAGGCGTCTCTTATCAAGATGATGATGGTGCACAACATCGTTCCAACGCTGACGGAAGTTATATTCTACGTCTGCTGCGGCTGGTCCTTCAATCAACGCATGTGCATCGTGCCAGGGATGTGGTGTTGTGCCATCTTTGTTCGCACGTAGCGGCATGTTGAAAGCATGTGTAGGAGTATCCCAGCGATCAAAGTCGCCACTACTTTCGATCAGTAAATCAACTCCACCAACAAAAGCATGTGTACCGTCGATAACAGAAATTTTTTGATGCAATGACTCTACAGGATGGTGTAGAACGCCAAAAGAACTATCATCAAGAATGCAGTCGATATGCTCTGCGGTCAGTTCCTCGTAACTTTCTTCCGCACTGCACACCGCCATAATCGGCGAACCTTTCCAAATAAGTGCCTTGACTTCCACGCCTCTGTTCACCGCATAGCCGAGGACAGAACGGACCGAGAGTTCATGTGTACACCAGAAATCAATATCGACATCTTGTAACTCTGCGGCTCGTAGCATAGTGAGCAGTGCCTCTTGCTCTGGACTGCCATCGGGTCCCGCGCGATGGTCTGTTCCACGCACCAAATGCATGCTAGCTGTCATTCCCCAATTTGCCAAATAAATATATTTTTGTGCTTTAAGAAAATGTATGCACATTTCCAGCATTGCAGTGCGCCCATCCACAAGATAAGTAACACGCGAATCGGTGTGTACTGGTGTATCTCCAGCCGCCCACCAATTTTTTGCCCTTTGCTCCTCCGAGACCTGACGGTCCTGCATCGTTTGCCTCCTGTCCTTCTCGCCAATGTATAGTAGAGAACATGTTCTTATCACGCTGATACTATCATGCTACTACGTCTCTGGCAAGAAGGAAAAAGAGTATGCTTTTTCGTTCGATTCGCTTTGATGCTCGAATATAGATATCAAGCTAATTCCCTTACTACTGGCAAGGCTTGGTGAATGAGGTCCGCCGCCAGTTCCAATGAGAAGAGGCTGGTGTTGATGAGAAGATGATACAAGCTTGGCTGATGTCCATTCGCCCCATAATAACGACGTAGATAACTGTCATGCTCGTAGTCACGCTGCTCAATGAGTCGCTCTGCTTGTATGTGATTGAGATGAAATTGTTCCATTACGTTCTCGATGCGGTAGGGCAAAGGTGCAAAGATGTATGTGTGAAGTGTGCGTGGTGCGTTGTGCAGGAGAAATTGTGAGCCACGCCCAACGATGACCGCATTGCCTTCCGTGGCTAGTTCCAGCACAACGCGCTGTGTCAGGCGTAGGTGCGCTACTTCTTTTGCTTGTGTCGGAGGAGTTGGCTGGCTGAAGAGCGATCCATAGTTCACTATAAACGGATTGCTGGTACGAATGGCTTCAAGGATATGCCCTGCCATGCCTGCCGTTTGCTCATCTTGGCGTGCAGCGCGTTGTACGTCTATGCCGAGTCGTCGCGCTACTTCTTCGATAATACTGTAGTCAATGTATTGCAGTTTACTCGTTTCCGCGACGTGATGTCCAATTTCTGCTCCACCACTGCCGAACTGTCGCGCAATCGTCACAACGACTTTGCCCTCTGGTGGAATGCCAGATGGTAGTGGCTCGCTATTCCATGCCGTTTCAGGCAATACCTGTGTCGTATGTGGCTGTGTTGTATCTAATTGTGTTTCTTGAAAAAAATATACCATTTACTAATCCTTATGGGGAAGATGCTTTATTTTTCCCTATTAAATTCTATCCTACAACGTCACAGAAGAGAGATGCAAGTTTAAAGTGGGCATGACAGAGGCAAGCCCTATCATGTCTCCCCTGTTATGTTCCACTTGAAGTTCGTCCTATAATCTGTCCAACATTTGTATCTATGGTAAAAATTGTGTTGGCAACATGCCATAACACCTGTCCATCTTTTATGTTTAGTGTGCTATGATTATGCTGGTTATTGGCAAGTTGGGTTGGTCCAAAGATGCGCCAATCAACCGTCCCTGTAAGCTTATTTACCGCAAAAAGCTGCGGCATTGTTACATTCTTTGCGTTAGAATCTACTGATGAGGCGAGCGTATGTTCACCTGCAACGTAAATATATGTCGTGTCTACTCCTATCACCTCGGCGTTCTGCTGCTCGTCTGGATACGATACTACTTGTTGCCAGAGTATGTGACCACTGCCACGGTCTAGTAGGTACAGCGCAAGCATAGTGTCAAGCGGGCGTGGGTAGGCCGGATCGTCTTCGGCGAGAACATAGCTACGCGTTGTGTCTCCATGTAGGGCGATCAGAAGTGTACCAGTTTGCGTTTGTGCTTTAGGAACAGAGAACGTACCTTCGCTGCTAAATAGTGCCCATTGTCTTGTTCCATTAGCATTAAGAGCCTCAAGTTGATGCGTGTTGTCTCCCATATCAGTTGTCACCACACTTCCCTGCATGTCAGTAGCAAGCACCAAACTCGTGGATTGATTAGAACGTACATTGGCGAAGATACTTATGCCGATACACACACAAAGTAGGGCAAGTGCAAACACGGTATATGTATACCGCCAGCGACGACGGACGAATGTTAAGGAAACGTTGATAGTGTGTACGACACGCTGCATACGCAGTCTGCCCCGTTCTTGTGGTAAAAATAGAAGTAACAGTAGTCCTACAATACTTACAAAGAGCAAAAACAGGATGCACATACGATAGAAAGAGGGTGTCCAGAAAATTATTTTGCTATTTGTCGTCGTAGTAAAAACTGCATATGTATGTTTAGAAAGTTGAAATAGTAGAGATGATGACGAATTTCTATTGGTAATAGATGTATTCCAGCGTTGTATTCCTGTACGTCCATCATAGGCCATGATACTGTATTCGTCTGTACGTACCGCGCTTTGCACAACTACCATACCATTTTCGGTATCGAGAAGTGGCTGTAGCAAACGTCCTGCATCAACACCTAGAGGACCCGATGCAATTTGGTGCGACCAACGCATTGTGCCTGTTGTTGCATCAATAGCGTAAAGCCAGACATCCTCGCGTACATTCGGTATGTGCCATACAACACCTGTTGCATACACAATATTGCTATTTCTACCTGTAGGACTACTCAGTACTCCTTGATAAAACTGTGTAGGAAGTGTACTAACTGTAGGGTCTTCACGAAACGACCACGCAACCTCACCTGTATCGCTTTGTAGTGCTTGTATTCCCTGTGGACCGAGCGCGAGCAGAAGATGTTGTTGTCCCTTGTCTTCTACTAGAAGTGTTCGTGCTGCATATGGTTTCTCCCAACGCACAGTTCCATCGCTGCTATTAAGTGCAAATACATTATGATCGCTTGCAACATACAACGTTGCATCATCTACAACAAACGGCGGCGCATATTCAAGCGTATCGGGGAGTGTTTGTGTCCAGTGCATACGTCCATCAGTAAGAGCGTATGCTGCGATCTGCGAACGAGTAAGAGATGCAATCGTATAGACTGCTTTGGTATCGCTTGTTGGCGCAAATGGATGAACACCATGTATTGGTTGCTGGCCTTGAATATGCCATATAACTTGACCGTCTTGTGTCACTACCTGTAATCCATCTGAACTTTCAACCAGCAAATGCCCATGAGCATCTTGTGTGATTGCTCCGTTTGCCAGCGAAACAGTGTGTTGTAACAAGAGGCTCGATGTTGTTTTATGAAGCAATAGCAGTTGTTGTGTTCCACTTTGCTCAGGAGCATACACACCTAGCACAGCTGAGGTAGAATTAACAGTAAGCGGTGCTGTCAAACGAACGGCATTCTGATAGCTACCCAGGTCTTGCTGAGTAACTGTATTGCCACTGCTTGCATCAAGTATATTAACATACATATGTGTCGCTGTCAGGTCTTGCCATAGGAGTGCAGAGCTTGTGAGCAGTAATGCGAGAAGTGCGTAAGTGAGGATCGTACGCCATAAGAAGAGCAGGGAGACCGCAAGGGTCTCCCCTACATGTAAGGCAACTGTGAACGTGTAGGGGAGACCCTTGCGGTCTCCCTGCTCCCAAGATGATAATGCTTTATCACCCTCTTCTACGATAGCTGGCGTTATCGGCACAACTGGTTCTGCTACCGTCTTCTTTTTTGAGATAGCGACGATTGCTGGATCGGTTTCAACATCCATCTCAGCCACCACAACAGACGTTTCTTTCATCTCGTTAGAAGAAGGTTGAGCCGTGTCAACAATAGTTTCTAGCGCTGGAGTCTCTTCTACAGACGGAGGCAAAGGGGTATCGTCAGTAGTGTTGATAGCAATACGATCTACTCCTTGTGGCGTAGTGTGTAAAGATGGGTATTTATTGTATTTTCTACGACGGCGTTTTGTCTTGTGTATTTTCGTCGTATGCTGCTTAGGTATGGAGAGCGATTTTTTCTCCACCAGAGCACTGCTCTGTGAGTGCTGTCCACCGTCCATGTCCTGTTGTTGTTCAGGCATTGCCCCATCTTTCCCTTAGTCGTTATGTCTGAATATATTCATACATACTATAACAAACGCTGAGCAACATGGGAATAGGCTTTGCTGAATGGACTATTTCCATGTTATAGTAAAGAGAATTAGTATCATTTCAGCCGAGGAAGCCTATGCATAACATAAACTTGCACCAACTGGCAACCTTTCAAGTAGTTGCGAAACATTGTAGTTATGTTCGTGCAGCTGAAGAACTGCATTTCAGTCAACCCGCCGTTTCCGCACAGATACATCAACTTGAAGAGTCGCTCGGTGTTAAACTCTTTGATAAGATTGGGCGTAAGACGCACTTGACGCAGGCTGGTGAGGAGCTCTATCTCTACAGTCAAAAAATATTTTCCCTGATTGACGAGACCCTGGACACGATGAGCGCGTTGGCGAGTCCACATTCGGGCCGTCTCAGCGTGGGTGCAGATACAACAGTTGGTACCTATGTTATTCCCAATTTGCTTGGCAAGTTTCGTCAGACCTATCCCAAAGTTGAGATCACGCTTGAGGTCGTCAACCCAACACCACTCCTCGAAGAATTACGTAATAACCGTATTGACATGGCGATTATGAGCCGCATACCTGACGATGCACCTGTCTTTGCAGCCCCGTTCGCATCGAACGAACTCGTCCTGATTGCTCCACCAACGCATCGCCTTGCAGGGATTAAGGTGCCATTTGCTGAATTGGCGCGTGAGCATTTTCTGATGCGTGAACTAGGGTCTGGCACGCGATCAGCATTAGAAGCTGCATTTCGTGAGGCTGGTTTTCCGCTCCAGGTGAGTATGCAGGTGGGAAACAATAGCGCGATTAAACAGAGTGTGGCAGCTGGACTGGGTATCGCGCTTATCTCGCGCGTTGCTATCGAGATGGAATTAGAAATGAATCGTCTTGTTGTGCTTGATGTCGAAGGCTTCCCACTTATGCGTAAATGGTTACTTGTTCACCTGAAAGAAAAAAACCTTTCTGCCACTGCTCGTGCCTTTAAAGCATTTATTCTTCAGCATACCGAACTATCGTCAGGTAATGAGCGTGTTTTACGCAAAAAGGAACAAGAAGTTGGTTCATTTTAAGTGTCCCCTATACTGAAAGTGTCATTACACACTTTAGCATTCCGGGAGGCACTTATGGTCGCAACTATGCCATCTATGCACGATTCCAAGCAGTCAGTTCAATCATCTACCGCAGGTTCTTATAAAGGAACCATCGTGTGTACTATTTGTTCTGCGCAATATACACCAGCACAGGCGCATACCTATCTTTTGAACGCTCCACGACTCTCACTAGAGTCAGCATTTATGAGCATGTGTCACTTTTGTTTTCGCTGTCGGCGTCCTGCATGCCCACTTTGTTGGGATGATGTTCACGGCCTTTGTGGAGCTTGTGCAGAGGACGTGCATCTTCCATTCCGCAAGGAAGTGGAGCCTTTGCCTCTCAATAGCACGTTACTTATCCCTGCATCACCACGACCTCAATCACGTCACGCAACCTCCTTTCCTCTTGTGTGTATTCGACCTGGGTGTTTCCAGACCAACAATTCGTCTGTCGAACATGGATATGTCCTTGAACCCGTCGAAGTTGTTTCGTCTATACCTGATGTGCAACAGCAACAAGAGGCTCACGAAATGCCAGCACAGGATATCGTAGTGCCTATGGTTGCACAAGAGCGTAAAAATGTTGCAGGTATTGCACAGCGTATCGAGCATGTCATGACGCTCATTTTAGGGCTAATCCTGTTCGTTATAGCGGTATTAATTGTGGCCGCATCCTTCTCAGTACAGGCTAATGAATTCATTGCGCATGTATTGCATGTTGACATTCGTATGGAGATAGAGTACCTTTTACAAATAATTCAGCAACTTCATTCCGGCGGCTAAAAGAGGGCAACATGCGATGGGCGATATTCTGGTTGATGGTTACAATGTGATCAAGAATAATGAGATGTTCAAGGCGATGGAACTTAAAAACTTTTCCTCCGCACGTGTAATTCTCATAAAGCAGCTTCACAGCAAGTACCGAGATACGCTGCATCGTGTGATTGTCGTATTCGATGGCGATGGAGACATTGAGCAAGTGAGCCACGAGGATCATATCCGCATTATCTATTCACGTTACGATGAGACCGCCGACAACGTAATCAAGCGTCTCGCAGCAGAAGCTCATCAGAATGGACGCGACGTTGTGATGTACAGCGACGACGAAGAAGTTCGTCAAGCGGTCTCCGAGCATGGCGGTAATCCTCTCTCCACACACACTCTCACGACAAAACTCAATGCTGCCCCTCGTGATGTCGCCATCCGTTCCGCCCACCGTCAGCAAGCCCGCCGCATCTACGGCCTCGACCCCTCCCACAAAGCCGAAGACGAGGAAGAAGCCTATCATCCCTCCCACCATAAAAAAAAGAAAAAACGTCGTCATTAATGATGCATGATGAACGGTAGGGGCGGCAATCAATTGCTGCCCCTACCGATGGATTGTGGGAATATTATTTTTGTACCACAGAGGGCAAATCGCCCAATGCCTCATCGACATGTTCTAGCGTTGTGGATGTCAATGTTGGTTGAAGCGTGATGTGCGTTTGCGCTATGCTATCTTGTTTGCCGAAGCGAATACGCAGGACTGATAGGAAACCCTCGATGAAAATCTTGCGCGACATCTTGGATTTGCCGACACGACGGTCCATGAAGATTATCGGTATTTCAACGATTTTGAAGCCATGTTGTAGAACTCGATGTACAAGCTCTACTTGGAAGGCATAGCCTTGTGATTGTATCGTATCCAGGTTGATTTGCTCTAGCACACTGCGACGGTAACAACGATATCCTGCTGTGCAGTCATGTATGGGTAGACCGAGCACAATGCGTGTGTAGATGTTGCCACCGCCACTGATAAAGCGACGTAGAAGTGACCAGTTGGGGGTACCACCACCCTTGACATAGCGTGAACCGATCACGAGGTCCGCACTTTCGATAGCTTTAAGGAAATCGGGCAGGTATCGTGGGTCATGTGAGAAGTCCGCATCCATCTCAAATGCGGCATCATACTCGTGGGCAATCGCGTATTTGAAACCCGCGATATAGGCTGTACCGAGACCGAGTTTTCCAGCGCGATGTAAGACGTGAACACGTGTATCCTCTTCAGCGATCTGGTTAGCGAGATTACCTGTGCCATCGGGCGAGTTGTCGTCCACCACCAAAATATCACTTTGTGATGCGTTGACAAAAATTTCGTCCAGTAGGGGACGCAGGTTTTCACGTTCGTTATAGGTTGGAATAATGATGAGCGTTTTCATTCACTTTTTCTCCACTACGTGCCGTTGCAGACGCCAGCTCAGGCTTTATGTCTCCTAAGTTTGTCGCAACAGGCAACTTATTTTTTTCTGTATTATCGTTCTCCTCACGATCATCCTCCACAACCCTCTCGTGTGGAACCTCAACGCGTTGAATGGCACGAAATGTGAGTAGTGCTGCTACTCCAAGTGCCAGACCAAACCAGAGCGTACACAGGCGGATCAGCAGAGTCGCTGCTCCTCCCACTGTCGCGGACGGTGAGATTAATACACGAGTAAGTCCTACCATACTACCATCGGCAGTTCCTAGCCCTCCCGGTAGGCCAGATGCTGAACCAATAAGCGATGAGACTGCTAAAATAAAGACAGCTTTAATAAACAAATCAATACTAGCGGCAACGCCAAGACCTGTGTATACAAAGTACAATGCAACACACTCGCCTGACCATGATATGATACCAATGCCAATCGCTAGTAAAAGTGGACGCCACTGCAACAACGTATAGGAACTCTCATAAAAAGCACGAATAGCGACTGTGAGGCGTGCCATCTTTGGCAAGCATTCAATCTTTGCAAGGCACATAAGGACAAATGTACGGTTTTGTACAAGCGTGATACCAAGTATACCAAGTACAAACAAAACCAGCAGAATTTGCCAACCAAAACGATACAAAATGAGGCCAGTCGCGGCTAATCCCAGCATTGCGATACCATCAGTTAAACGCTCCGCCACAATAATTGGCGAGGTGCGACTAATTGTTGCGCCCGTTGCTCGTCGTAAGAGATACGACTTTAAGAGTTCTCCCACCTTTCCAGGCGTTATCGCCATTGAGAGACCGGAAAGAAAGATGAGTAAGCTTTTACGCCAGTCAAGCACAATCTTCAAGCGTTTCAGGTAATAGTGCCACTTCACGAATCGCCAGAAGTAGTTGAACAGCGTAAAGCCCAGAATAAGCGGCAGATAGACCCAATGGAAGTGCACCAATGCTATAAACATGTGTGGCACATCTGAGTACAGGGCTATCGCCGTCATAACGACGAAGGCCAAGAGAAGTGAAAAAACTATTCCTATACGGATATTACGTGTAAACAACGATGTCTCCACCTATTGAGGCAATACATACAAGATAACAAAGATCAGGATTGTACATAACACAACGGTTCCAAGCATATGGCGGTCACGCAGTAGGACCTCTTCGGGGCTACCGCCTTCCATACGCATATAGACGAGATAGAGATAGCGAAATATACCGTATAGGACTAACGGGATAGTCACGATCAGACGATGGTTTCCTGTTGTACTATCTACTGTATAAAGGCTGTAGGCCATGATCGTTGTTGTTACCACAATCGTAATCATCTGATCCAACATTGGAATACTATATTCTTTGAGTATCCGCCTATGTGTACTTGCCTGTCCTTGCAGGAGCACTAATTCGTGGCGTCTCTTGCTCAAGGCTAGGAAGAGTGACAACAGACAGGTCACGAGATAGAGCCAGCCAGAAATTGACACCGGAATCACTACTGCACCTGCTAGAATGCGTAACACAAAGCCACTTGCAATAATAAAAACATCAATAAGCACTACATGCTTGAGTCGCACACTATAGAGCGTCATCAGAATCAGGTATGTGGCTATTGTAAGCGCGAACAGCAGATTTGCTCCACCATATGGAGCATAAATATCACTGTGTTGCGCGATTGGCACAAAGAAAATTGCTGTTGTCAGACCTGCACAGGCTAGAAGCAAGATGCCAATCGCGGCAATTGCCCATGACCGTGGCAACTTACCGGATGCGAGTGGACGATGACGTTTTGTTGGATGTTGACGGTCATTCTCTATATCGAGCAGATCATTGAGGAGATAGATCGTACTCGATGCGAGACAAAACGTTGCAAAGGCAAGTATAGTGCGCTCAAGTGATGGCACACTAAATAAACGTTGCGCGAAAATGATACCCACAAAGACCGCAAGATTTTTTGTCCATTGGCGTGGACGCATGGCAGTCACGATAGCTTGTAATTTCCCTACAGTGCTTATTGTAGATGTGTTTGATGTTTGTTGTATGTCAGGCTGTGTAGCATCGGTTGTTTGTACCTGTACAGCATGCTCTTGCGTTGTAACTACCTTCTTCAAGAGTCGCTCTATCCCTTCGGTATATGCATTTATATATGTAGACAGACATGTTACCTGTTTTGGGACGTGTAAAGAGAAGTGTAGGTAACACTCAGCCCAAAAGTGTAAGGTGTTTTTAAGCAACGCTCTACACAGCAGGGGCAGCAATAAATTGCTACCCCTGCTATTGTATTCAAATACTATGCGGTTTCATCATTAATAAATGCGGCGCTTTAAATCGTTGATGCGGTGCAACGTGATGCGCTGTTTATCAGTGCTGATATATTTCTTATCTGTAAAATAGCCCATGACTTTGTTGACACTCTCACGTGATGCTCCGACCATTGACGCTAGTTCCTGTTGCGTCATGCGTACATCAATGCGGATACCATCCTCGACTTTTGCTCCATGTGCATCGGAAAGTTCTAGTAGCTTCTTGGCGACACGCCCATATACGTCGAGGAAAATCAGGTCTTCAACCTGCTCATTCGTATTGCGTAACCGCTTAGAAATAACCTCTAGCACCTGAATAGCAATATGCGGGTTTTTCATAATTGCGTTATGAAAGTCGCTCCGTTGCAACGTATAGCACTCTGCCTTTTCGACCGCGATAGCATCGGCGGAGCGTGGCAAGCCATCAAGCAATGCTAGTTCGCCAAAGCATTCGCCTTTCCCAAAGACGACAAGCGAAATCTCTTGTCCGTCGGGGCTAATCAAGCAAATCTTGACCTTGCCTTCCTTGATGATATAAAGTACTTGCCCTGGATCATCGCGGTGAAAAATAACTTCGCCTGAGCGGAACGCACGTCTTTTTGCAACAATGCTCAGTTCTTGTAACGCATCGTCACCAAGACCTGCAAATAATGTGACCTGCTTGAGATAGGATATTTGGTTATCAACTTCCATAAGCCATGCCTTCTTTCCGCTATCTGTGCTACGCTCTTGTGTCGCATAATAGCATATCGCTTCATAAAGAACAATTGTAGACATTCATGAGGACGACCCCGTGTGCGAAGTCGTCCTCATGAATGTCTACAATTGTTCTTTATAAAATTCTGTTCCGCAATACGCCTATACCTTCGATTTCTAATTCTACCTCGTCATCTCGTTGAAGCCACAGATGCACTTGTGTACCCAGTTCCAAGATACAGCCTGTGCCGACCGTACCAGAACCGATAACATCGCCAACGCGAATACGCGTGTTCCGTGAGGCATAGGAAATCATCTCAGCAAAACTATAGTGTATTTGGTTGAAGTTACCACGCGACACTTCGCGCCCGTCGATACGTGCAATCATTGGCATGTCGTAACGTTCGGACGCTCCATGTCCTGTGCGGCGTGAACTGAGTTCGTCTGGCGTGACAAGGACGGGACCAAGTGAAGTTGCGAAATCTTTGCCCTTGCCAGGACCGAGACCAATAGCCATGTCCTTCATCTGGAAATCGCGTGCGCTCCAATCGTTCATGATGGTGTAGCCCATTATATAGCTGTCTGCTTGCTCAACTGGAATATCTTTTCCATCGCGTCCAATGACACATGCTATCTCTAGCTCGAAATCAAGTGCTTGACTGCCAACAGGATAAGGAACGGGGTTATCGTGACCATAGAGTTCACTGGTATTCGTGAAGTAGAAGGTTGGAACCTCGTACCATTCAGGCATGATAGCAAGCCCTTGATTAGCACGAGCAGTTTTGACATGTTGCTCGAACGCAAAAAAGTCGCGTACTGTTGGCGGGTCTGGTATCGGTGGCAACAGCACGACCTCATTTAACGTGTACTCTTCCCGTACAGGTTCCTGCGTGTGCAGGATGTTCGATGGCAATTCGGGCAGAGCAAGCGGAAGCCCCGATGCAAAAGATGTAGACGAGAATGTCGTGCGTCTAGGCTGCGCAGCTATCTGCGCCTTTAGAAGGCCATCTGGATCGCGTAACAATTCGAGCAGTGTTGGATACTCTAACGCGACAATTGTATGTTCGTGCAAAACGCCAGCCCGTGTTTTGCGTTCTCCTGTTAGGAAGGTGACAAGTCTCATTGTTACAAATCCCTCGTAAATCCTGCTCACGCTCCAATGCCTCGAAGAGTGCTTTAAAGTTGCCTTCCCCAAAGCCACGTGTGCCTTTGGGTTTGATCACATCGCATAAGATGAAGAACGCAGATGTACGTTTCACGCTTGATTCTCATTATACGCAACACGATATGTAACCGCAAGGCAGCAGGAAAGAGTAATGACAATGCATGGCTACCATGTTATGATACACAGAGTCTTCTTTGCTATTTTCATATTAATGGAAGGAGAAACCTCTATGGCACAAGACTCAGGGCAACAGCAGAACATAGATGACGCACCCAACCCGCAAATTCCCTATGGAGCGACGCCACAAGCGACACCGACTCCACCATCATATATCTCACCGGAATTTTATACTGCACAACCAGATGTTCCTTTACAAAAGCCTGTAGAGTCTTCCGGCTATACTATGCCAACGCCTGAGCCATATCAAGCACAGCAGATACAATATGGTGTGGAGTCGAACTATGGACATGAGAGTTATTCGCAGGGCTATGGATATAATGTGCCACCATTTACTGCTCCCCAACAACCACAAGCAACACCATTGCCTTTAGGTGAAGCAATACGCCAACTGCCTGGACAGTATTGGCACGCAATTACACGACCATCGAGTATGACCTTTGCAACTGAGATGGGCAAAGCACGTTGGAACATTGTTTGGGTACAAGTAGCTCTTTACATTGTTCTCGTGACCATCCTTAGCTTTCTCCTGAATGTTCTTGTACCAGCAAGCACAAACGCACTTTCTACGACAGATACAACAACGCTTACGCCCGATACGATTGCAATAATACAGCGCTTTGCCTCGTTTATTAACATCTTGAGCACCTATGGACAAATTCTGCTGATACCACTTTCATTATTCGTAGGAACCGGTCTACTATTCATGCTCGCTAAAGCATTTGGTGGTGATGGGAAGTTTCTTCCACAATTGTACAGCACCTTGCTTTTTCTTGTACCACTGAGCGTGTTTCTGAACGTGTTGACACTTCTGTTATCTCTGCTGCCAGGAGTGGGTTCAGTTCTTACTCTTCTTGCTAGCTTTGGCTATCTGGGATACGAGGGAGTATTGCTCGGCTTTCTGTTGGTGCCTGTGCATCGTCTCAGTAGTGGGCGTGCCGCGGGAGCCGTATTGTCATATTATGGAGTTGCGATCTTGCTCTTAGGGGTATTAGGCATCATAAGTGCTATTCTCCTGGCTGCCTAACTTCACTCATACTCATATCCTACTTAAAGGGACGAGATGGTACTTATAGCATAATGTATTGAGTTCTGCGAATAGAACACTGTATAATGAGCGCGTATAAAGCAGTAGCATTCTTATTCTTAATGAATACTACTCGACTTTGTTTCTACACGAAATGTGTGTTAACACGTTTCACTACTCAACGTAGAAAATAACAATAGAAGAGGTTGAATATCTACTCATGGAAATTTCAGGTAGTCACAAAATTCGTGCTCCACGTCAACAAGTATTTCAAGCCCTTTTGAATCCAGAAGTTCTCAAGAACAGCATCCCAGGTTGTGAGAGTGCTGAGTTTGTTGATTTCCCATCGGGTCGTGAACTTAAGCTCACTGTTTCACCAAGCATTCCTGGCCTCAAAGGTCCCTACACTGTCTTCTTGCAGACAGGTGAGGTTGTTGCGCCATCCCGTGTGACATTGATTGCAAAGCCAAGCAGTTCAATGGGTTCAATCAAAGCAACCTGCGTTACCGATCTCACAGATGATGCGGCTGGAACCAATTTGAACTATAATGCTAATGCGGTCATGGAAGGCAAAATCGCTGCTATCCCCGATATGATTCTCAAGAGTGGCGTTAAGTCTGCCCTCGACCAGTTCTTTAAGAACTTCGAGAAACAGGTTAGCACAATCCCTGCATAAATCATCTTTCGGATAAGAGAAATAGATGTTCTGTGTTGCCTTTGATGACACAGAACATCTATTTCTCTTATCCGACCTACTTACTTTTTGACGTGAACAGGAAAAGGTCCAAATGCCATTGTGCGTACCGGAATGTCACGAATGATTGGAATACGAAGCACCAACTGAAACCATGGAGGTATAGTCAATGGTGTATCGGTTCGCAATAGAGTACCTAATACACGCTCCTGAAGGAGTGTTTGTACCCTTTGAATAATGCGCGTCGGCAATTCACGTTGACGTTGTACGTGCGCGAGGTCTCTTGTTTGTAACGTTCCATCTTTCAGTTTGTTGGTTAGCAGGTTAGCGGTAGCGACCGCGTCCTGGATAGCATAGTTGATTCCCACACCACCAATAGGCGACATAACATGGGCAGCATCTCCAATAAGCAGTAGCCCTGGACGATACCAACGCGTCAAGCGGCTCGACTCAACTGAGAGTACTGAGATTTGTTTCCACTCTTGAAGTTCGTCCACACGGTCCGCAAACTCTGGTTCTGCTTGGACAATTAATTGACGCAAATGCTCCATACCTGCATTACGTATGTGCTGGTAATTTCCCTTTGGGATGATGTAGCCTATCTGCCAGTAATCAAAGCGATTGATGAGGACAAGAATTACTCCATTGCTAAAACGCCCACCAAGTCCTTCTACTGGATCGCTCTCTTTTCGCGGAAGCCGAAACCATAAAACGTCCATTGGAGGCGAGGTTTTTACAGGTTCAAAACCAGCTAGACGCCGTATACGAGAGAAGCGACCGTCTGCTCCAACTGTGAGCGTCGCTCGTACTTCATACCAACCATCTTGTCCATGATAGCGCACACCACGTATTTGCTGGTCTTCCTCAATCAATTCATCCACCTGCGCTCCAAGTACCATTTGAAAACTAGGATACTGTTTTGCTTCCTCGGTAAGAAAATCCAGAAATTGGGACTGAGCCATTATCGTTACATACGGATATTTTGTTTTCAAACGTGAAAAGTTAACAAACTCGACAGTGCCTGTCTCTGTTTGAAAGCTTCCTTTACGTAGTTCGGAATGTCGAATTTGCAAAAGACGGTCAGCTAAACCTAATTCGTTCATAATATTCATGGTCGCTGGATGAATCGTGTCACCTCGAAACTCACGGTCAAAATCCATATGCGCCTCTAGCAAAAGTACAGGAACACCTTTGCGTGCTAACAATAATGCCAGCATTGCTCCTGCTGGTCCGCCACCCACAATGCAACATGTTGTGTGCAGGACTTGTTTTACTTCGTGTTTGCTTGTTTGTTGCTGAGTCTCTGTCATGTCAATTCTCCTTTTTCGGGTGTAATAAATTAGACCCCTACAGGACTATGTTTAATAATTAATCAGACAATTAACAAAAGGGCAAAAATTAGGATGGTGCAAGACCGTGAAGAAATGTTTCTGTGATGGTAGTAGCTATTTGTGTGTGTGTAAGTTCCAGTGCTACAGGATCATGCAACACCTGACGGCGCAGGATAATACCCACAATGCTTCCGAATAACATTTGTGTGTTGATGATAGTATCAGAGCGACGCAATGTTCCAGTTTGCATTTGCGCTTCCAGATATTCACCAAGAAAACTAAGTCCACGTTGTACCGCCACTGGTGCCATGTGTGCAAGAGATGACTGCTCGTTGTTAAGCAGTTCTGGCAGAACAACTCTGACCATTGATATAAAGTTCTCGGTTTCCACAACATGTAAGATTTGTTGAATCACAAAAGGGAAAAACTGCTCTGGTGGCATGCTAAGAACATTTGCTGGCAGTGCCGAAAGAATTTTGAGTGGTGAGCGTCCCTCGATGACCGCCATGAGCAGTGCCTCTTTGCTTTTAAAGTAGTGATAAATGAGTCCCGCTGTAATACCAGCCTCATGTGCAACATCTTTATTGGTAGCACGCACAAAGCCTTTTTGTGCAAAGACGCGCATAGCGGCATCAATAATCTGTTCTCGTCGATCCTCGACAACTTTGGGTGTACGGGCCATATTAAACAAAACTACTTTCTATGCTACTCTTATTAACTGATTGATTAATTAAATTATACTTACAAAAAAGAGTATTGTCAAGTACAGGAACTGGTAGCGCACCTGTCATCAATTCTTGTACTTGATAATACTCATCTTTGATTTATCGTAGCGCGTAGATAGTAGCGCGTAGATAGTAGGAGGGTCGCAACTAATTCATTTGTAGAAGTCCTCTATTGATGGATTTGGCTCGTTGCAGAGCACGCACGTTTATAAGGAGATAGGTCAAGGTATTGAGGTGCTCAACAGACTGTCGATTGCGGACTTTTGGTCGTTCGATGCCCAGTTCTTTGGCTTGACTGTTGATGCGTTCACACGAAGTTCGCTGTGTATAGATGGCCTTGTAGAGCGGGTTGGTGCGGTCCAGGCTCATCCGCATCTTGCCACCAAGTTCCCAATTGACATCCTTGACACAGCCACAGCCTTTCTTGAACTGCTCATGCTCACACGTCTCCCCTGTTTTCTGTGGAACCAGCAAGGGACAGCGAAAGCGTTGAGCACGATAGCCGTTGGTGTGTTGAAATTGGAAGGTGGGCTGCATCTGCACCCCATGAGGACAAATCGGTGTCCCATCAGCAGTGCGCTGAAAGACGGGATGTGCATGTTGGTTGAGGGGAACGGCTCCAATGCCCCCATGACGAGCAGCACGTTCATAGACATACCACGCATCAAAGGCGGCATCTGCCGTGATATGAGTGGGAAAGTGGTCCAGTGCAAGCACAGTTCGCTGGTAGAGCGGATGAAAATAGGTGACATCGTTTTCATTGAAGGGTTGGGTGTACTCAGCCAGCACGACATCGCCATAGTCGGCAGTGGTGGCAGCAGCGACACCAGAGCCATAGCCCCACAGGTATTCTTTTTTCTCTTTGGTGGAGCCATCAGGCTGTTCTTGATTGGAACTGCGTTTCACGCCGAGTTTGCAATCGGGATCACCAGACACCACGCGTGTTTTGTCGTAGCGATCACGGACGTAGGCTCGTTCGTTGTTTTCTTGAACCCAGGCGTAGATGTGCTTGACATCGAAGGCCACGGTTTCGCCCAGACCAGGAATTTCGGCGTAGAGGGTGTGAACGGTGCTGTGGAGCAGGGCTTGCAAGAGATCGGAGTCGAAGGTGCGCAGTTGGCAACGCAACCAGAAGTCGCAGGGGAGAGTCGCCTCACAATCAAAACCGTAAAGGGCTGAGTCATTCAAAACGAGATCGAAGCCGAGTTCAATGACGAGCAGGGGATGCTTGAGCAAGAAACGACGTAAGTGAGTCGTGTAGCAGAGACCTTCGCGGATGCGAACGAGAAAGGCTTTGAGATAGGCACTCACGGGATGAGCAGGGCGACCACGCGAGGAGTGATGGAGGGAGTGCCAGTGGTCAACGAGGGACCAATCGAGCAAAGAAAAGAAGGCGCGATAGTCCGAGACGAGAGGATCGTGTTCAAGCAAAGTGGCGAGGGTGGACTGGTCAAAGTGAACAGATGCGGGTATCATAGCGCAAGACTCCTTGTGGCGAGTAGGATTGTGACTATGATTACTCTGCATGAGGAGTCTTGCTTGTGTCAAGGGGAGCCAGAGGATCGCCTAGAACTAGAAAACAAGTTGAGGAATGAATTACTTGCGACAGTTCTGCTGGACAACAAAAACGAGTACGAGTGCGGGGAAGAGCCAAAATTCGGGAAATGAATTACTTGCGACCCTCTCGGCTGAGATTGAAACTCAAAGTACAGAAGGTGATCCCCACGTTTGTTATCACTGAGTAAAAAGAGCACATAACTATGACCCCTATATTGATTGTTAACATCTCTCCTATGTTCTTGTAACTCTTGCACATCTCATGTATAGTAGTGGTAAAGCATGTTGGAGTGAAGAAGACGTTATGGGCGATTATTTTTGTGTAAGAGTGTGGCAGTTGAAATTGGGCGCGTCTGCGCAAGAGGTGGAGCATTTAGCTTCTTCGAGCGTATTAGAGATGTTGCGGTGGATTCCTGGCGTGCGAAAAGTTTCACTTGTGCATTTGACGGGAAGCGAACCGAGACGCTATTTGATGAACCTGACATTCACGAATATGGCGTCGTATACCTATTGGCGGCAAGTGGAGGAGGAGGCATCCGATTATTGGGAGCACTTCGCCTCGGTGCAATTGCAATGGGAGCAACTTTGCTCACTGCTTGAAGAGTACGCAGGTGAGGTTGTGCTGGATGTAGGGCTTGAACGAGATGACGCGTGACTCGATATCAACGTCTTAGCGATGATGTACAATAAAGGTTATGAGGTGTGAAACATACAAGGGTGTGTAATTTCTCGTGCCAGGAATGAGCTATGAGCCAGAACTACGGAGTGCTACGGGTGGTCCGTGTGCGCCCACCAGCCAATGCGACTGCGGATATCCAGGAACGCTATCCGAGTGGGTGGTTGCCAGAAGAGCAACTGGTACACCTGTTGACGCGTCAAGTGACGACGATTGGACGTGCGCTGAGCAATGACATTCTCCTCATGGACCCTACCGCGTCACGTGAGCATGCGCGTCTGGTACTTGATGAATATGGCTGGCATGTGCAAAATTTGACTGTGAACAATATTGTACGTGTTAACGGGCATCCTGTGCCAAGTGGTGTAAGCGTGGCGATGAAGTCGCAAGATGTGCTTGTCCTGGGTAGTACCATGTTGCAACTCATTGCGCCACGCCATGTTCTACCCTATCGAGAAGAAAGTGAGCAATCAACTGAACTCCTTTCAGCTCGTCCTAAAACTCCTTTGTCGCCGCAGAGTTCGCCGTCATCTTCTGAAGGACAACAAGCGTTAGATGCTCAGGCCATGCCCGTTCGTGTACAGGGGAACGGACATATACCGTATCCAAATTTCACGTCGTTGCCACGCCCTTCCCTGTCGTCATTACCTGAGCAGCCAGAACCAGAACTGATGGCGCAACCGTGGAGTGATGAAGAGGATGATGTACTTGGTGCGGGCATTACTATGCAATTCGCGCTGCCACAACGTATGGGTACACGTACACGCTGGTTAATCGCAGGGGTAGGCTTTGCCATTTTAATCGTCAGCGCGATTATTACAATTGTTCTTAGTAGCGTGGTCGGTTTTGCTTCGTTGACGCAGAATGGTCCCTCAAGCATTCTTGCCGCCTTGACTATTCCCATTATTCCAGCACTTGGGATTAACCTGCTGGTAAACTTTATTGATCGCTTCGAGCGCGAACCGTGGTTTCTACGACTTGCTGCGTTTCTATGGGGAGCTATTATCGCTATTCCGCCTACACTGTTTATAGAAACGAACGTGCAAACGCTCATTCAAAACGCGTTGGGGCGAGACTCAAACATGATTTTGCGTTCAGCGTTGTTGGGTTTAAACGCGGGCGTGACCGAAGAAACGGTCAAGGGTTTGGGATTATTATTGCTCTTTTTTGTCTTACGAGACGAGTTCGATAACGTGACCGATGGTATTGTCTATGGTGCGTTGATTGGTGCTGGTTTTGCGATGGTTGAGAACTTCAGCTATTTCGCGCAAAACTCGAAAGACTTTCTGCCCTTCCTGATTGTCGGGCGTATTGTGCTTGGTTGGCTCAGTCACTCAACCTTCACCGTGTGTTTTGGAGCAGCCCTCGGCTACGTGCGACATACAAAAGTGCGATGGCGACATATTGTTGTACCACTTCTGGGCTATCTTGTCGCGGTTGCGCTACACAGTATCTTCGACTTTGTGGATATCTACGCTAACGCGACTGTCATTGCCGCGCCCAACAATCCCACTGTAGCACACTACTCGCTTATTGCGGTGATCGGGGACTACATTCCGCCGTTTATCGCGCAGATTGTTCTACTGTACTTCTTGATTAAAGCTCTTACACACGAGGTCGCGGTTATTCGTGAGTTTCTGGCGTCGGAGGTGAGTAATGGCGTCGTGCGTGTGGATGAGTATGCGTTGTTACAAAATTCGTTTCAGCGCACGCGCCAAGAACGTCGTGTTCTAAAGCGTTGCGGCATCAAGCAGTGGATGCGTGTGAAGGAATTGTATCAAACCGAGATTGGCTTGGCCTTCCGCAAATGGCATGTTAGCATGGGTGACAAACCAAAACTGGGCTATCGTCAGCCTGAAGATGCCTATCGTTACCGTATCAAACGTCTTCGTTATGAGATTATGATGATGGAGACAAAAAAGTAGGGAGCAATGATGCAGACCCGTACAGGACTTCCATCACACTTTAGTAGCTGTAGCTCTGGGGTGTGCTAAAGCAGACCCGTACAGGACTTCCATCATCCACCACAAGTGTCTATAGCCCCTGTACGGGTCTGCTTTAGCACACCCATTTATAGGCGATGTTTAGTCCTCACGAACGTAGCAGTTGTGCCTCTACTGGTGGTGGTGCCTCGACATGAGGATGTTCTTCCAGGCTGGTACCGTCAATCGTTTGTTCGCTAACGGGCGGCAGGAAGAGTAGAGTGTACATCACAGCGAAGATGGGCAGGTGTCCAAGCAATTCAGTCGGTGGTAGAAATGGCAGAGTCAGGTTGAAGGGCACAAACATGCCGAAGATCACGATCTTGGGCAGAATGCCGCTAATCAAGGCTAAGCCAATTGTTAGCTCGACAGCACCAGCAGCAAGAATAAAGCGTTCGTTGGTAAACCATGTCAGACCGATAAGTTGAGCAACGTTGAAGTTCGGGTGTGTCTTGAGGAACGCAAGCGCAAGGGCGGGATCAACCAGCTTTTCGGTAAAGGCCAGGACAACGATAGAGATGCCCACACCCGCTCGTAATATAAAGGGTGCTATATGCCAATAGCGAGCGAAACGAGAAAGCGGCTCTCTATGTGGTCCTGGTCTTACCAAGCCACGACCCATAATGAGTAAGTAGACCGCGATACCTACATACACAGTTTGCTCTAACACGGTCCACGCAGGATACAAAAAGAATGAAAACAAGAACAGCGCAATCAATGCAATCGCTCCGACCCGTGTCAAAACACCACTGATAAATGTGAAGGCAACGAATACCTCGACACCCGCAAGGAGAAAGCCTAAGACACCCGAACCACTGTACAAATTGGGCGCGAAAATGTGTAGCGTTACCGCTACCGCAATCAAACTAATGGCTGTTTGTACCGCGAGAATGACTTGATTAGAACGGTCATAATAGCGTAGGAAGCCAACCTGTGGAAAGCGATTATCTCCTCCGACAAGCCGACGTAGTAGCGCAAGCACGCCAATACCCAGGAACGAAAGCCCAATCATGCCCAAAACGGGCAATGTGAAAATGAGTCCAAATTGTGGTGGGTACTTACTGCCATCGGTAAACCACTTCTCATGTGCAGATGCGACACTTGGCACGAGGAGCATGATAAAAAACACCAGCCCAAATCGAGGCACAAGGTGTTGTACTATATGGCGTAGATAAGACATAAAGACTCCTGTATAGAGCATCCGTGCAGAGTTGTGAAATCATCGTATAGAGGATAAGAACAAGGTAGTCAGAGCTTCTCACGTGGCTCGCCCCTCCTATATGACGAAGCCAAATGGACATTCGTGTACAGAAAATTTTCATCATCTCTTAGAAGCCTTCTATGACAGCGTGTGTCGCAACGGCACGCCCCATTCCCATATGTGATATCATGCAGGTGAGACTACAAAGGAGTATGGACCCACTTGAATGGATAGTAATACACTGATTTCAACTTATTATTTTATGCGCCTCACTCGTGCTATGGAAGATCGAACTCGTATTCTCTTTTTGCAAGGCAAGGTTGTGGGCGGCGTCTATACAGCGCAGGGGCATGAGGCGACAACTGTCGGGGCAGCAATGACGCTGCGCAGTGACGACTGCATTGTGCCGCAGCACCGTGATCTGGGTATGCATCTTGTCCGTGGTGGTTCGCCGCGTGCTGTGATGTGTCAATGGTTGGCGCGTGGCAATTCACCAACACTGGGGCGCGATGGACAAATGCACATCGGTGACATGCATCATGGCATTGTTCCAATGATTAGTATGCTTGGCGAATCGTTACCTGTGGCTTGTGGTGTTGCGCTGACCATGAAAATGCGTAAGCGTTCTACCGTTGTGCTGGCATCGTGTGGCGATGGTGCAACCAATACGGGGCCATTTCATGAAGCTATGAATTTCGCCTCTGTACAGAAAGTGCCGATGGTGTTGGTCATCGAGAATAACGGTTATGCTTACTCAACTCCCAGCGTAAAACAGTTCGCCATCTCAAATCTTGCGGACCGTGCGAAGTCGTATGGCATTCCAGGCGAGAGTGTTGACGGAAACGATGTGCTTGCCGTCTTCGATGCCGTCGAACGTGCAGTAGCGCATGCACGAAGTGGCAAAGGTCCAGCGATTGTCGAATGCAAGACATTTCGAGTGCGCGGACATTCAGAAGCTGACAGGGCCGATTATGTGCCACAGGAGTTGCGCGAAGAATGGCTCGCCAAAGACCCGATACAGCGTTTCGAGGCATATTTACAAGAGCAACAGGTGCTTACACCCACCAAAAAGGCAGAGATTGAAGCACGCATTAAGGCTACGGTTGATGACGCTGTACAGTTCGCGGAACGCAGTCCCGCACCAGACGAGACGACAGTAGCAGAGTATATATTTGCTCCTGATGGTCCAACTGCGATTGTTGGTGAGCCGGGTGCAGAAGATGCCCACTATGTGAATGCACTTGATAGGCGTACAGGCCACCCATTTACAACTATGCTGCAGGCCGAATCTAATACGCCTATGGAGGTCGTCCGATGATGAGCGAAGAGAAGAAAAACCAGAAGGTTACATATTTAGAGGCGATAGGGCAAGCCATCCGCGAAGAAATGTTGCGAGATGAAGCTGTATTCCTGCTTGGTGAAGATGTTGGTAGCTATGGTGGTGCTTTTAAAGTCAGCGCGGGCCTCTTAGAAGAATTTGGTGCTGAGCGTGTCATTGACACACCAATGGCAGAGGCGGCGATTATCGGTTCTGCCGTTGGAGCGGCTCTGATGGGTATGCGTCCAATTGCTGAAATGCAGTTTATCGACTTTATCGCCTCAGGTTTTGACCAGATCATCAACATGGCGAGCAAGATGTACTGGCGTGTGGGGATGCCTGTCCCGATGGTCATTCGTGGTCCCTCTGGTGGCGGTACAAAGGGCGGTCCCTTTCACTCGACCAGTCCAGAGGCGTGGTTCTTTCATACTCCTGGAATTAAGGTAGTGGTACCTGCTACTACTTATGATGCGAAAGGCATGCTCAAAGCGGCTGTACGCGACAACAACCCGGTGCTCTACCTGGAACATAAATTGCTCTACCGCTTGCCTGAATTGCGTGAGGAATTGCCGCAAGACGATTATATTGTGCCACTTGGGAAAGCGATCATTCGGCGCGATGGTGAGGATATGACTATTCTTACCTATGGTGCAATGGTACATCAGTGTCTCAAAGTGGCGCGAACGCTTGAGGAAGAGGATGATTTGGAGGCGGAAGTTATGGACCTGCGTAGTCTCTCGCCGCTTGACCGTGAGTCCATTCAGGAGTCAGTGAAGCGTACCAACAAGGTCTTGATTGTGCATGAGGATACATTAACGGGCGGTATTGGTGCCGAGCTATCCGCGATCCTGGCGGAAGACCTATTCGAGTACCTCGATGGACCTATTACACGCGTCGCTGCGCCCGATGTACCCTTCCCATACGCGCCTCCGTTAGAGGCCGCGTATCTACCGAATGCGGAAAAGATTTTGACGGCGGCCCGAAAATTAGCCGCATATTAATTATGTGCAAATGAATGCTGAATTGTCCTGTACGGGTCTGCTTCAGCACACCCTTCCAACATTCGTGAATGGCGAAAGGGTGTGATAAAATCAGACCCGTACAGCAGTTCAAATTTGTAGAGACCGTTTTCGATTGATACCATTCATGAAAAGATAAACAAAGGAGTTTTTCGTATGCCGACACCTGTAACGATGCCACGACTTGGCGAGTCGGTCGCTGAAGGGACAATAGGGTCCTGGATGAAAGCGGTGGGCGATTACGTCGAGAAAGACGAATCGCTCGTCGAAGTCATCACGGACAAAATCAATGCCGAATTGCCCTCACCTGTCGCGGGTCGTTTAGCAAAAATTCTCGTCAATGTCGATGAGACCGTGGCGGTAGGTACACAAATCGCGCTTATCGAAGAGCGCGTGGATGGAAATGTTGAGACTTCTGCACAGGCTGCACCTGGTCCTGACGCCGCCCCTGTTCAGAGTACGCAACAGGCACAGACGCCCGTTTTGACCGAGCACCCTACAAGCTTACGAGCTATTGTTGGTGGTACAACTGAACATGAGGTATTTAGTGAGCAAGACGATGAGCGACAGCGTATCTCGCCACTTGCGCGTCGCCTTGCACGCGAACACAATGTCGATCTCAATACCATTCAAGGCACGGGCGCGAATGGACGTGTTCGTAAAGAAGATATCCTGGGCTACGTCTCACAACGACAGCAAGCGGGAAATGTTGTGCAACAAACTGCCGTGATGTCACGACTCACGCCGCCAGTGCAGCCACAGCGTACAGAAGTGGCGCATCCAGTACAGGCGACACCTGTGCAAGAGTCGAAAAATGCTCCTTTACCATATGAGTCGGCTCCGATTGAGCACCCCGCGAGCATGAGCGGCGAAGATGAGGTAGTGACGCCAAGCCGTATGCGCCTTGCCATCGCGGAACATATGGTACGTAGCAAGCGCACCTCGCCACATGCAACCACGATGGTTGAGGTCGATATGACCAACATTGCGAAATGGCTGGCGAAAAACAAGGACGAATTCAAGCGACGTGAAGGTTATGGCATGAGTTATGTCCCATTTGTCATGAAGGCGGTCTGCGAGGGTATTCGCAAATTTCCTACCATCAACTCGACCTGGACTGAAGACAACAAAATTATCATTAAGAAGCGTATCAACCTGGGTATCGCTGTCGCAACTGACGCTGGGCTTGTCGTGCCAACACTCTACGATGCCGATTCGCTCACGTTGGCTGGTCTGGCAAAACAGGTCAACGCCATCGCACAACGCGCTCGTAACAATAAACTGACGCTACAAGATATGCAGGGTAGTACCTTTGTGGTCAACAACCCTGGCGTTTTTGGTACAATTCTATCAGTACCGATTATTAACCAGCCTCATGCAGGTATTCTCAGTATGGATGCTGTAGTGAAACGCGCCGTTGTGGTAGAAGATGATGCTATCGCGGTCCGTTCTATGATGTTTCTGTGTCTCTCCTTTGATCATCGCATTCTCGATGGTGCGGGAGCAGGCGGATTTTTACAAGCGGTTCGTACCAAACTACAGGGATACGGGCGCGAAATAGATGTGTACTAGAACAAGGGAAAAACAAACATGGCGACTATGATTCCAGAACGCCGTCCAGAATGGCTTAAAGTACGTGCACCTA
>CAXUIS010000020.1:27542-34345 GCA_964250915.1 uncultured Ktedonobacteraceae bacterium
ATGGCGACTATGATTCCAGAACGCCGTCCAGAATGGCTTAAAGTACGTGCACCTAAGGGGGAAAATTACCAGCAACTCAAGCAGTTGATGCGTAACCAATCGCTTCATACCGTGTGTGAGGAGGCACGTTGCCCAAACATTGGCGAATGTTGGGGTCATAAAACGGCGACCTTCATGATTTTAGGGAGTGTATGTACACGTAGTTGTGGCTTTTGTGCTGTGGCAACGGGGCGTCCTCTCGGCCTGGATTGGGAGGAGCCAAAGCGTGTCGCGGAAGCTGCTCAGACGATGGACCTGCGTCACGCGGTTGTCACATCGGTAAACCGCGATGAGCTAAAAGATGGTGGCGCGGCAGTTTTTGCCTCAACCATTCGCTGGATACGTCGTCTGAACCCTGAGTGTAAGGTTGAGGTGCTGACACCTGATTTCAAAGGAGCGTATGAGGCACTGCGCGTAGTGATCGACGCGAAGCCCAACGTGTATAATCACAACGTCGAGACGGTGCCGCGGCTCTATAAGCAAGTGCGTCCGCAAGCTGTGTACAAACGTTCATTGCAGGTACTCAAGTGGGCGAAAGAGATGAATCCGGCCGCGCCAACTAAGTCTGGCTTTATGCTCGGCTTGGGTGAGACGTGGGATGAGTTGCTCGAAGTCATGCATGATATGCGCGAGCATGATGTGGATATTCTTACTATTGGACAATATTTGCGTCCATCCTTTGACCACCTACCAATTCAACGTTATGTACCGTTGGAAGAGTTCGCTGCATTGAAGATCGAGGGCAAAAAGATGGGCTTCCGCCACGTGGAGTCCGGTCCCTTTGTCCGTAGTTCATATCACGCACATGAGCAGGCTGATGACGCGGTAGAAAATATGCATTAGTCCTAGACATATGGTTGATGCTCTTGAAACCACAAATAGAGTTTGTTATAATGGCTCAACAACGCTTTATAGGAAAAGTATAGAGGAATGTATGAGTCAAACGCGGCGAACTGTGGATGGGCGTCAACCTGTCGTGCTAGTGGTAGACGATAATCCAGCTATTCGAGATATGGTATCGTGGGCATTAGAGCTAGATGGCTATGAACCTGCGGAGGCAGCCGAGGGTCAGGAAGCATTAGACTGGATGTATAATGCGGCCCGTGAAGGACGATATCCATCTGTAATTTTGCTTGATCTTGCTATGCCTGGTATGGATGGTCATGCGTTTTTAGATCGTTTATATGAGCAATGGGCACCTGTCTATCCTTTACCCTCAATTGTCATTATTACTGCAAAAGTAGGCATTTCTGATGCAAAAACTATGGGTGTATCACAGGTTGTAGTAAAGCCATTTCATGTACGTGATTTGCTCGACATTGTACGTGACGTAGCTCTCTTATAGAGACATATCTAAAAGTACTAATTTCTCCCGTTCTGCTTCGCATATAGACGGAAGCTCTGCTAGACGACGTTCAGACAAAAAGAAATAGTTATAAGCAGAATTTCCGTCTATATTTGTGTCTGTTGTGGGAGTATTCGATGAAGTTGCGTTCACTAAATGCGTGCGACTATCAATAGTAACAATCTCGTTGTGCCTGTCGCGCGAGGTAATACGGACGCAGGATTGCAGTATCGCTATTCGTGCAAGCAATGAGCGGAACTGTTGTCGCCAGACGTTCAATGTACTTCAGCTACCACAATACATCGTTAGGTGGTAGTGACGTAGTTGGCTATACTGGACAAAAAAGACATGACAAGGAACTAGGGCACCCGCAAGGGGATGCCCCTCCCATACACAGATGCACTCTACAAGCTGTGTCGTGTGGGAGGGGCATCCCTTTGCAGGTGCCCTGGTTCTAGTTTGTGCTTTTCCTAAGACCACCCGACTGCATCAATATAGACATCCGTGCTACCGCCACCTGTTGGACTATTGAACTGAATTCCAATCTGGCGTGGTTGCTCTGTGACCACAGCAGGGATTGGGAATGTCAATCGGTTCCATGTATTAGGCGTGAGTTTTACCGCGTTGCTTGTATGCCATGTGTAATCGTGTTCGGTGATAAGCAAAATCGCGTTCACTTGAGCCGCGGTACTGGCAACATAGACAGAGGCCGTGAGCGTTTGACCTCCATGTGGATAGGTTGCTGTATTCTCTGTACTTACGGCAACATACGGAAAGTTCTTGCTATTTGCATTACTGAGTGTTACGTGCAATGAGTGTGTACCATCTTGGGCAAACATTGTACTCGCTTGAACATTGGAGATACCTCCTCCGTGTCCATTCCAACCATCGGTTGTGCCATCTTCAAATGAAAAACTTGAGGTGTTATTTCCTGTCGCTGTGGTCGCTGTACTATTTTGCTGTGGAGCCGTTGTTGCTGATGCTACACCCGGTTGCTGATGCTGGATAATCATCTGCTGATAGGCATTTTTGAATATGGTGCCTTGCGGGGTAATGACATTATTGGAATCAATCAACGATATGGCGGTATTGGTGCAAGAGTATTGCATCGAAGCAAAAACACGGCTTGCAGCAAGAACTTGCAGAGCTTTGGTCGTCCATGCCGTCATGAATGTAGCATTTTCGTGTTTGCCATCGGCAGGTACCTGTCCTGTACCTTCGGATGATAGGTCTGGCGCGTAGTTCCATTCTGTAATCATAATCGGAAGAGTGGTACCGATAGTTGTTTGCATCGCGTTGCGGGCATCGGAGATATGAGTTGTCCAGGTATCAATCTTGGCGATACATGCATCGGCCTGCTCATTTTTGCTACATGTATACTCGTGCCAGCTAATCTCGTCGGGGCGTGGTTGTGCGTTCTGCAGGAATGTTGTCAGGTATGAGCGCGTGTACTTGTAGTTCACAGGACCAATAAAGTGTCCATTTAAGGCCAGTTTCTTTAGTTGTGGTACCAGCTTATTCCAACCGTTTGTATATGTTGTGGCACTGATGCCAGGGTTAGAATCTTCTTCGTTGCCAAATTCATAGTAGACAATATTCTTGCCAAAGACAGTATTCATGTCATTCACGATAAGGCTATCATCGGCTAGTGCTGTTGGCACGATATCACCATGTAGCACAACAAGTGGGATGGCACCAATATTTTTGATATCCTGTGCCGCCTGTATTTCTGTTGCATTCGAGAGGTTCGGGCGCACAGGCATACGAATAATCTGTGCGTGTACTTGCTGCAATAACGTTTGTGTTGCGGTAGAAGTGATCACCTGATCTTTACTATCGAAAAGTGCCATGTTTGTGCCAAAGAGGAGTGGTGATACAGGAATGGCTCCCTGTGTTGGCTGTGGAACAGCGGTTTTTGCAGAAGTCTTTGTGGCACTAACAAGCGTTGTTGTTGGCTTATTCTCTGAACTGTGTCCAAGAACTAGCCAAAGACTGGTACTTAGCAATGCTACAGCCAGCACAACGCTTATTACAATGATAGGAATGCGGTATTCTTTTATCGTTTGCCTCATAGGTAGAAAATGCTCCTCTTAAAGTTCAGCGCGAAGAAGAAATATAGGTATGCGTCTCTTTCTTTTTTTAAGAACGCCTCTACGAACTATATCATCTCTTCCTGAATACAACTATTTTTATGTACAGCACAGTACCTTTGCCTAATGTTGTCCTATGCAAGTTAAAGCTAAATGAAGTTGTGTGAGATGCACAAAAATTCGGTACTTTTAGATAGAAACATTGGTCAAACCTGTACCTTCTCTTGAGTTTTCCTTGAGTTCTAACTGATAGAATAATCAGTGTAAAGAGAAGTACGAATAACGAACGTATAATCAGAGCTACATATAGAGATAAGGGATATGACGGAGACGTTTCATGGATATACACAATCAGCCAACAGAAGAGTGGCATGGGTACGGGAACGCGGATGGAGCACAGACAGGCGGGCCAAACTTTGAAAAGCAGCCTACTGTTCCGTTTGCGACACGTCCACGTCAACATCCACAGAGGAAAATGTCACGCCGCAAACTTTTTGGTATTGCAGCCGCAACGGGCGTAGTAGGTGCGGCGGCGGCGGCTGGTAGTGGTGTGGCGTTGAAGGAAGCATGGCAAAACGGCGAATTAAACTTTTTGCCGAATGTGCCGATAGCGGGTAGTATGCAAATAGGACACCTACTACGACGCGTGGGTTTCGGAGCGACACCCGCCGATATAAACACGTACCGAGGCTATGGCTATACTGGTGCTGTTGATCGCCTTATCAATTATCAGCAGGTTTCAGATGATGCTATGGAGAATCGGCTGAAGTCGCTCAACCTGGATTTCTCCATACCAAGCGGTGCTGCCATTACCAATATGCAACGCTGGTGGCTTCTACGTATGGCCTGGACACAGCGTCCTCTGTTGGAAAAAATGACGCTGTTCTGGCATGGTCTACTCACCAGCAGTTTTCGTAAAGTTGGTGGTAAAAATGCCTATGGGCGCACAATGGTGCAAAACCAGTTCTTCCGCACGCATGCCTTTGATACCTATGACAATATTCTGACAGGTATTATTAGCGATCCCGCGATGCTCGTCTACCTCGACCTGACAAAGAGTCGAAAAAATGCGCCAAATGAAAACTTTGCACGTGAATTGATGGAGTTGTTCACGCTTGGCCTGGGACATTACACGCAACAAGATGTATTTCAGGGAGCGGCTGCATTGACTGGTTGGCATGTTAAAGGGAATACGACGCAATCGCATTATGTAGAGCAAGATCATAACAGCTTGACCAAAACATACCTGGGACAGACGGGCAATCTTGATTATAAAAATGTTGTGCATATCCTGGCAAACCATCCCGCGACACCGTGGTTTTTATGCCGTAAACTATTCACCTTCTTTGTCTATGAAAATCCAACAAGTGATGATCTCACGCAGCTTGTCAATACTTATGTGAAGAGCGGACATAACATTGGTGCCGTCATGAAGACGCTGTTACTCTCGCCGCAGTTTGCCTCACAAAAAGCTTATCGAGCACGTATTAAATCGCCATCTGAGTTTGTTGCTGGTATGTATCGTGCGCTGGATGTGCAAGGCAACGGCAAAGGGCTAGAGTATATGACCACGATTATGGGTCAAACGTTATTCGATCCTCCGAATGTTGCGGGTTGGCCTGCGGATAAAATCAGCGCGCTCTGGCTCAATAGCGGCACCTGGATGTCGCGGCTGAATTATATTGATGCATTAGTATCGGGGGGGCGTACATCGCAAGCGAGAACTTTTGGGAGTGCTGATATACAGGGGCTGGTCAATGCCAATCATATCGACTCGCCAGAGCGTTTCGTTGACTTCTTCAACGCCGTCTTGCTCGATGGTGTGGTTGAGAAAGATCGACGCGCCCAGTTTATTCGCTACTTCACGCAGCAAAATGTAGGCAAGAGTAACGCACAGATCACATTGACAAATGGTAAAAGCTATCCTGTAAGCAATGTACGGGGAACACTCTACTTGATATTGGCATCACCTGAATACCAATTAAACTAGGAGCACAAAAATGAATCTCTCACGAAGAGCGATGATAAAAAATGGCATGTTGGTGGTCTCGGCTGGTATGGTGATGCCTGCAATCTTTAGTCGCGGTATCGCCTCCGCTCATGCGCAATCGCTTGAAGGTTCACGGATGGCGCAAGCGGCGAGTGATCGTACGCTGATTGTCGTGCAAATGGCAGGCGGTAACGATGGTCTCAATACTGTTGTACCCTTCGCCGATGCAACCTATCGCAAGATGCGACCAACTATCGGTATTCAAGAGTCACAGGTATTGTCACTCGATGGTCGCCTTGGTCTCCATCCCAATCTTGCACCACTGAAAACGCTCTGGGACCAGGGGCATATGGCGGTGGTCGAAGGCGTTGGCTATCCCAACCAGAGTCTCTCGCACTTCCAGGCAATGGATATCTGGCAGACGCTTGACTTGAATGGAACAGGCACAGACGGTTGGCTTGGCAAACTGGTTTCAGGTTGGGTTGATAAAGATGGGCACCCATTCAAAGCAATGGATATTGGTGTGCAGACCGCACAAGCTCTCTCGTCGATCAATGCATCGGTACCGACAGTTGCGAGCGTACAGAGTTATCGTGTCGCGCCCGATCCACTTGATGCTGATGGAGGCAATGCGCGGCTGAAAGCCTTGATGAACCTGTACAATACCTATCCTAAATCCTCACCCTATGCTGCACTTCTTGACACAACAGCTTTGAATGCGCAGGACGGTGCCCGTCAATTGTCTCAGGCGGACTTGCAGTACAAAGCAATGGCGACCTATCCAACGGGGCCATTTGCGGCAGGTCTCAAGGTGTTGTCCGAAGCAATTGTGCAGGGATTGGGCTTGCGCGTTGGCTATGTCACCCTTGGTGGCTTTGATACACATGCGAATCAGCAGGCAACACACGCCACGCTGATGAAGACACTCGCCGATGGGCTAGCCGCCTTTTATACTGACTTGAGCGCGCACGGCAAAGCTGATAACGTTGTGGTCATGACCTGGTCTGAGTTTGGACGACGTGTTGAGGAAAATGGTAGTCTTGGTACCGATCATGGTACGGCAGCACCCATGTTTGTGCTTGGCAATCCGATTGTCAAAGGTATCTATGGTGAGCCACCAAACCTGACAGGTCTCGACCAGGATGGCAACATGAAGTACACGACAGACTTCCGTTCCGTCTATGCCACAGTACTTGATCGCTGGCTTGGTGCGTCATCGAAGGATGTGCTTGGTAGTTCGTTTGGGTCTCAGAATTTCCTGGCACAATCTTAATACAATTAACGGTAGTAGACCGTCAAAGCACATTTGACAAAAGCAAGGGCACCCGCAAGGGGATGC
>CAXUIS010000021.1:0-34340 GCA_964250915.1 uncultured Ktedonobacteraceae bacterium
ACACTACAGACAATTAGTTTGACACAAAATGAATAAAAAGTACTAGTGAAACGCTTGTTCTTGACCACCATTAAAAACATTTTGTAAACTCTAATTCGTAAAACTTCAAACATATTTTATTTTACAACTTCTTGAGGGGACATGAGCAAGGGCCTTATCACGTTCTCAAGTTGAGTAAACTTTTGATTGTTACACATATTTCATGAAATGAATGGGTATTTTTTATGGCAAAACCACGGATTCGCATTGATCAAACTACTATCAAGCGACTGGTTGCTGAAGGACGAGGCAAAGGTATTGGAAAGGATTATAAACCCCTTTTAACAGTTCAGGATGTACCAACTCATGGGAGAGCACATCGAGTTGAAGGCTGGAAAACAGACAGAACACATCATCTTTTCAGTGATGGTGAATATGATAGTTACAATATTTTCGAATGGTCTTCTCTCGTTACCGATATCCGTGAGCAATATCCACTTCTTTCTTCTGACGATACTCTCGAAGAGACACTTACAATCGCTCGCGAGTGTGATGTTGAGCATCCTGCTATTCCAGACCCAGATGATCCCAAAAAACATCCGCGTATACCTACTGTGATGACAACTGATTTCCTTCTCACACTACAGATAGAGGGAAAAATTGTTGAACACGCTCGAACGTTTAAGTTGTCGAAAGATCTCTCTTCTAAAAGAACGTTGGAAAAATTAGAGATAGAACGACGCTACTGGGAAAAGAGGGGAGTTGACTGGGCTATTATCACCGAACGTGACATTCCGCTGGTTATTAGTAGGAATGTAGCGATGATACATGAGTCTTGGCACCTTCCAAGCTATACCGCTGCTACCGATATTTATGATATTGCTACCCTCCTTACCGATCTTATAACTCAGGAACATCCTCAGCCTTTGCGTCATTTAACAGCACTTAGTGATAAACGACTTGGCTTTCCTCAAAGGAAAAGAGGAATGAGTTTATCTGTTGCTTATTATTTAATTGCTACCCGTCAATGGAGGATCAATATGTCCATCCCTATCAATACAGATGAGCCGCTCAACTTTCTTGGGGCGGATTTGAAGAGTATCTCTTGAGGAGCTTTCTGCTATGAACATAGTTATCAATACACTTTTTCAATGGAATAGCCACGAAACTCCAAAACGTACCGAACGGGTGCTATGGATTGCAGCGGATCGCTCCCGCTTAGTTGCCATCGCTATCGAAGATGAAAAGGCTTGGCCCACCATTTACGATACATTTTCCCTAGAACAGGGGGTTCGTGACAAAAAAATCTGTATTGTAGAGGACGATCCATACAGTTATCTTCGTTCTCCTACTCAGAAATTTGTAGAGGCTCATCAGGAACGCTGGGATAAGGCATGGAAGACGATTGAAAATATTATTCTGAAAAAAGATGGAGAACCACGCGAGGATGAGCTTTTTTACCCTCATGTACTTGGCCCACTCGTTCGACAAGCAGCAATAGATATGAATTGCACGAAAAAACAGGTCTATCGCTGCTTACGAAAATATTGGCAACGCGGACAGATGAAATATGCTCTCCTTCCCCTCTATGATCGTTGTGGTATAGAAACAAAGTCAAGAGAGCTTCATGGTCCTAAAAGAGGGAGACCTAGCGATGATGCTCTTAAATATGGGATTTCTACAGGTGTTAACCTTACTGATGTCACAAAAAAGCATTTTCGAGATGGCACAAAGTTATTTTTAGACAATCCAAAGAAACTCAGCAAGAAAGAGGTCTACGAGCGTATTCTTGCGCGATATTTTAACAAGGGAACAACCGTAGATGAAGCTGGTAAGACAATCAAAATTATGCCCCCAGTTGAGGAGCTTCCGTCTATTAAGCAGTTTCTCTATTGGTATGACCACGAATGGGATGCTACTCGCTCTACTTTAGCACGCGAAGGGGAACGGGAGTACAACCTGAAAAGGCGTGCTCTACTTGGGAGTTTAATACCTTCAGTGCCCGGCCCTGGCTTTCTTTACCAAATTGATGCAGCTATTGGCGATATCTACCTCGTCAGTGCGCATAATCGCCGTCGAATTATTGGTCGTCCCGTTATCTATGTCGTCGTAGATACTTATTCTAGCTTAATTGTTGGTATTAGCGTGAGTTTAGAAGGACCAAGTTGGCTGGGAGCGATGTACGCACTAGAAAATATGACTCTTAATAAGGTGGCTTTCTGTCAAGAGTATGGGTTCGATATCGGAGAGAACGAATGGCCAAGCCATCATCTTCCTAAAAATATGCTAGCCGATAGAGGAGAACTCCTTTCAAAAAAGTCAGATAATTTGACGCACGGCTTAAAGATTCATATGGCACAAACAGCACCCTATCGCCCCGACTGGAAAGCATGTGTTGAAGGTCATATTAAGCTTCTTAAAATAAAGTACATGAGTTGGACACCTGGAAAGGTTGACGATGCACCTCGACGAGACAAAAAAGATTATCGACTTGACGCTTGTATGACCCTCCAAGAGTTTCGTGAATTTCTCATCGATTGTGTGCTCGAACACAATACCACCTATTCCGTTCCCGTTAAACATCTCGATCCTGCATTCATTGCAGATGGGATTGAACCGTATCCATGCAATTTGTGGACATGGGGAATCGAGAATCGCTCGGGGTACCTACATGAAGTCCCGCTCAATACAATACGAGCGAATGTTCTACCAGATGAAGTAGCTAGGGTAACGGGTGAAGGGATAAAGTATCGCAACAGATGGTATACCTGTAAACGTGCAGAGGAAGAAAAGTGGTTTGAACAGGTACGTAATGGAAAGAAAAGTTGGAAAATTTCTATCGCTTATGATCAACGTACATCTGATTTCATTTATCTGCGTCACGGTGGCAAAGAACCGCTCGACATCTGTACGGTTCTTCGAAAAGAGAGAGCATCATTTGATCACCATGACTGGTTTGACGTAGACGACTTCTTTACACTGAGTTCTCAAATCAAAAAATCTGGCGAATCTTACAGACTTCAAAAGCGTGTAGAGCATCGTGAAAATCGCGATCAGATGCTCAATGCAGCAATCGCGAAAACTGAAGCTGCGCGACCAGAAGGTGAGACAAAGGCTGATCGCTTGCATATTCAAGAGAACCGTAATGCTGTGAAGGTAAAGGAGCAGAAAGCGGATGCATGGAATTTTCAAGAAGAAGATGTCTCTCCACCCGAACAAAAGAAGGGTGTGTCACCAGAAGTAACAACAAATTCGTCGAAAGCAAGACGCCTTGCGCAATTAAGGAGTATGCAAAACGGAAATGCCAAATAGTTATAGCGAAGATACACATGAGCCTTTTCGTTATTACGGGGTTCAAGCGAAGTATCATAAACAGATATTGAAGTGTTACGCAGGTAACCCACTCATTGAGGCACTTCCTCCCATTTTGAAGGAGGAGGAGGTTGCTCAAATCTTACAGTACGATCCAGGATACGAAGAAAGTGAACGGCAATTGGCACCTGAACTTAGGCTACATCTTATCGCTAATGCAGTCAGTTTCATACATCCTTTTACGACCTATACTGAATTGGAACAGCGATTCTCAAGAATGATTCGATCTGGTTACGTTGGTCGTAATCCTTCGAATGTAGGGTTTCATATTCAGAACCGCCGAAAGCTTGATTCACGAAGGCGCGGAAGCAAAGCACCAGTACCAAGGGCAGCTGCTCGCGGATTGTCAATTATTGGTATTAGCGGGATGGGAAAAAGTACGCTTATTGATAATGTACTCTCCCTTTACGATCAAGTTATTAATCACAGTAAATATCATGGAAAACCATTTACATTTCGTCAGATAGTATGGATAAAGTTGGAATGTCCTCAAGGTGGCTTATTAAGTGGATTAGGCAAAAGTTTTTTTAAAGAGGTCGATAGGATACTCGGCACGAATACATATGAACGTTTTGTCCGCAACGGTAGGCGTAAAGTGGAAGACATGCTTCTTGATATGGAAGGTGTCGCCACAAGACACTGCGTTGGTGCTCTTTTTATAGATGAAATCCAAAACCTACGAGAGGCAAAAGGAGGATTTGCCGCTGATCTCCTTGATTTTCTCGTTCGTCTTGATAATGAGCTTGGCATACCTGTTGTTCTCCTAGGAACTCCCAAAGCACTATCAGTCCTTACAGGAGAATTTCGTCGAGCACGACGTGCTGCCGGACAAGGAGACTTTCCTTGGGACCGTATGCAAGAGGACGATGAAGAATGGGAAATTTTTACAAACGCACTTTGGAAGTATCAGTACGTTAAGACCTCATGTCCTTTAACAGAGGAATTACGTCATTGCCTCTATCATGAGTCACAAGGTATTACTGATCTTGCCGTCAAAGCATACATGCTTGCACAAATAGAGGGTATTACAAGCGGTAAAGAGGTTATTGGCCAACAAGAGTTAGCATCAGTTGCCCAAAATGGCCTCTGTTTTGTCCAACCTTATCTTGAAGCCTTAAGAGCCAACAATCTTGAAGCCATAAAAAAGTTTGAGGATATCAAACCTGTTGATCTGGAAACAGCAGTACAGCAAGCAAAGGAAAAGCTACAGAAGCAAAGAAAAAAAGGCACTTCACAATACCCTGCCAATGATGCAGCAACTGTAGAGAATGAACAAGGAAGTTCTCCTACATCTCAAGATGATCAATCAACAACTCGTCCTGAGATTTCCCCACAAAATCAAACATCTAAGAAATCCTCAAAAAAGAAAGGCGACTCGACGGAGTCAAAACTAGAACTGGTACGAATTGCAGCTAACGGAGAACATAATGATATTGCTGCATATGATGCACTGGAAGCGAGTGGACACACGTATGCACTGATGAAATATCTTCCAGAAGACAGCAATCTATCAATTCATACATTTACTCAATAAGTGAAATGACTCTGTTTAACGAGTTTTCCACCGTGGTAGCTCATGTGGTGCAAGAATATCTTCACTACAAGAAGATTTGTTCATAACGGACGAGCATAGGTAGGAAGGAATAAAAAAGATGATTGAAGATTTTCTCGATCCACATCCTGACGAGATACTTTACAGCGTATGGGCACGTTTTAGTGATCATGTTAGCTATCCTTCCAAATCAGATACTTTCTTGGAATTGTTCGGAAGCAGAGACGTAAGACCTAGTATCGATCTTCCTTGTCGTCTTCAATGTTTCGTTGATGCTCTACCACAAGATCACTGCTATACCGTCGACTTTTTCATAAATAGACACACCCTATTTCCGTATTATCAGGCATTTCTACCAATTGAGCGAAGCCAGATAGTGCGTAACACCATGACTTTTGGAATAGGTAAAGGGGTTCACGAGCGTACTGGTATTATTAGGAGGATATTCCCCCCCTTATGGCTGCGATTTTGTCCAGTGTGTGTAGCTGAAGATAAAAGGAAATTTGGCGAATGTTATTGGCATCGCTTACATCAACTCCCAGGGGTTGAGATTTGTCCCCTTCATAAGGTGCTTTTAGAAAATAGCTCTGTACGAATGAGGAACGGAGATATGAGCCAAGACAGTATTTGCTCAGCTGAGGAAGCCATAAAAGACGTTCCACTATACGGAACAAGCTCTTCCCCTTTCTTGGATACGCTCCTGTTTATTGCCCAAGAGAGTTCCTATCTCTTAGAACATCCTCTTCTCATTCTAGATATGCGCATACTTCATCAGAAGTACCATACATTATTAGCACAACGAGGTTTTATTACGCCGCAAGGCAGGCTTCGTGTAGTTGAACTCTTCAATTCTTTTCAGGAATACTATCCACAAGATTTATTGAATCTCTTGCAGTGTAATCTCAGAAATACAAGACCATTAGACAGTCAATGGTTGGGAAGGATATTTAAGCGGCCAGAGTCAAAAGAAAGTCCTGTACTACATCCCCTTTATCATCTCTTAGTCATACACTTTCTTGGCTTCACTCTAAAGTCAATTTTATCACAAGACATACCAACACTTGAGCCATTTGGAATTGGACCATGGCCTTGCCTTAACCCCATCTGTGAACACTTTAGACAGAAAAAAATACTATCTTACCAACTACCTGATGTAAACAAGAATCGCACACTCGTAGGAAGATTCTCTTGTGAGTGTGGCTATAAGTATAGCCGTGTTGGTCCAGATACATCACCAGATGATGCGTTTCGTGGGAAAGTATTATCTCATGGAACAACCTGGGATAACAAGTTCTGTGAACTATGGTCAAACACCACTATTTCTATGAACAAGATATGTTTCATTCTTCATACCACATATAGTAGTTTAAATAATCATGCTCGAAGGTTGGATTTACCAGTTCCGCGAGGTTCTCTTTATACAACAACTAACGAAAAAAGGCCCTCAAGGAGGGGAAAGGATCTTTTTTGGTATCGAGAACAATGGTTAGCTCTTATAGAAAATTTCCCTGGAGAGACACGAGCGAAATTAAAAGTTAGAGCGAAGGGAATTTATAGCTGGTTAATTTATAATGATCGAGAATGGTTTGAGATACATAGTCCTAGAAAGGAGAAGCGTTCGAGAACCCAAGCATACGCAATACCTTTAGGCAATAATCATAGAAGAATAAGCCAAGATCGGGATGCTTTCTTTGCAGAAGCAGTGAGAGAGAGGGCTTATAAGCTTTCTATAAAGCAAGAACCTCCTAAAAGAATATCTAAGAAACATATATGCCAAGAAATATTGGAATTGCGTTGGATACCTGTGGCCAAAGATGCTCCATTAACAGCACAAGCTCTTAAAGAGGTGACAGAGACACCCGAGAATTTTGCTCTTCGTCGTATTGATTGGGCATTTCATCAATACATGGAAGAGAAGGTTTGCCCTTCAAAAAAAGCATTTATTAGTAGAGTAAACCTTCAAAAGATGCTTCATCATCAAAAAGTACAGGAGGGCCTTGATGAAGCAATGGCCTCTTTAGCGGAGTTTCTATAGCTGTAGTAAATTTTGACGTAGTATGTATGTGAAAAGCTTCAAACAATGCCTTACATACTATCTTCAGATGCTACAACCCTTTAGACCGTAAGAGTTAGTTTGATCAAACTCCTGAAAGATGTACGAAACTGTTGTCCATACATAAGTTACTTCGACATAAGCTGGTTACTGATTTGCAAGCAAAGGAAGTGAAATACGACCATTCGTTATGTATGAAGTAATACTACACCATTATTATATTGAGCAGTATCCCAGTCCAATACATCTGCTAATGATTGCCGAAAAGTAGCTAGAGCCTTTTCTCTTGCTCTCTCATCAGGCATAACTGTACTTCGCCATATAAGGGAAATCTCGACTTGCCCTGGAAATGTTTCACTTTTTGTCAGAAAACGAGACACTGTTCCAGGGAATAGGTGTTCGTCTCCTTGTCGGATTTCATCTAGCTTCTGCATCAATTCGGTCAGGTGACCTGTTTTCATACGTACCACAATCGAGGTTGAAAGCAGCACGTTGTTTTCAGGAGAAATGCGCCATCGTAGCACACTTTTCCGAGGACGACCTGCAATATTAGGCTTGAAGCTCTTTACCTCCCCCAAAGGTATAAGAATAACGTGTGCAGCCCTCACCGAGGAGAGGCGTCCATCCTCAACATATTCATAAACTCTACTAGGCGAAAGGCCAAGCATCTGCGCTGCTTCCTTGATGGACACATAGCCTGGAACACCTGCCTGACTATCATTTACGTGCATATATACAGTCTATTGATTATTGGTATTTATTGACTAAGCCGTAGATTTAGGTAGTTATCTACTTCCCTAAAATGTGATATATTTGTCTCATCGGTCATTTCTAGGTTCATATGAAGAGAGAACATATAGACGGCTTCTTACCTGTGTCCTTTCAATATAGCTATTTACTCTTGCTTTTGAATGTATATGAGTATTTGAGGACACGGTAGCGCATTGTGAAGAGTGTTTATTGATGTGCGTTTGGTAGTGCCATCTATGGCCCCACATTAAAGTGAGGATGGTAGCTGGCTAGTGTTGCAGTCAGAGAAAAGCTGTTACAATTCGGCCTAGTATCAATGGGGGCTGTAGTTTATGGTTATCCGTTTACGCGTGAAAGAAGTAGCCAGAGAGAAGGGCGTCAGCATGGGAAGACTTCAACGGGAGGCGAACGTAGCCTATAACACAGTCAAACGGATGTTTAAAGACCCGTACTATATCACAACGACAGAAACGCTTGGAAGATTAGCGAGAGTTTTAGGAGTTCAGCCTGGCGAGCTAATAGAAGAAGTGCCTGATCCATCTAATTAAATCCCTCTGTAGTCTCTTACAAATTTAAAGCACGAGATCGTAGCATAATTATGAAAAATCGAAAGAAGCGGAAGAACATTGGTTTCAAAACCTCTTGGAGCTATCGGTCACCAAAGCAACGGATAGAAACAATGAGACCAGAAGATCTTGTTGTCTATATCCGTCGTGCAGAGAAGGAAGCACTTCCCGTTATCAAGGAAATGAAAGCTGGTCCTCTAGCAGCACAGTTCATTGTTGCTCAGTATACGAGTGTACTTGTGACAGGTAGCAATCGCCTTTCTACAGAGAGTGCAATGAATGCTGCTAACAAAGTTTTGTCGCTGTGGAAAGATGGTATTTACATTCCTAGCTCGCAATACCCCTTTACACTTGAAGAAACACTTCAGGAGATACAGGATGATTTGACAGCAAAGAAAGACTATTCAGACCATTTTCAAGCATTCGTTCCCACAGTAAGAGAGCAACCACGAGGCATAGAGTTTGTATCAGGAGGGATTGTCAAACACCCTGAGACAAATTTGTGGCAAATCTGGATGATAGTTGATGGACCATGCGGTTATTTAGGGGCATATCGTGATCCAAAAGAAGCTCAAAAATATCTTGAAGAATTCGTACGGCTAGCTATAAGAGGCGGCATAGAAGCAGATAGCAAAGCACTGGTTGAAAAGGCTCTATCCCATGGAGATGGCCTACCAAAGCAGATTCCGTTTGATATGATGGCGTACCTTGTGGAGCATATTGACCTTTACAAAATTCATCTATAGTACATTTAGAGGAGGTTGGCATCTCTTATTTTTAATGAGCAACAAGCTATTGCTTTAGGAGCTGAAAAATATCTGAATTTCCATAATGGTTTACACTCTAAAGTTTGATTTGCTAACAAGTATGTATGCTACCATGGTAGCACTACCTCGCTCATAAAGATTTCTTTCTATATCATCTTTACTTCTCATTAGCACAATGCACTTAAGTCAGACTGCAAAAATAATACTAATGAAGGTTATAAATACATGCTTGAACATCTTCCTGATCCTCATCCTGATGAGCTTCTCTACAGCATGTGGGCGCGCTTTAGCGATCATGTGCAGTATTCAAACAAACAGGATGTTTTTCAGGAACTCTTTGGATATAATGGTGGGAATGCTACCGTTGATTTGCCTTGTCATCTTGGATATTTTTTCGATAATCTTCCTACCGATCATAGCTTTACCCTTGATGGATTGATCGATTGTCACACACTTCTGCCTTACTACGGACCTTTTCTTTCACAAGAACGTTATACACGTCTTCGTGAACAGATGGTTACAGGTGATGGAAGAGCTATTCATTCACGAGCAGGAATGGTCGCTTCTGACGTACCCTTCCCTTTGTGGCTTCGTTACTGCCCGGTATGTGCTGAGAACGATAGAGGAGAGTTTGGAGAACGCTACTGGCATCGCTTACATCAAATTCCTGGTGTTGAAGTATGCCCTGTTCATAAAGTTTTTCTTGAAAATAGCACCATTCAGGCGCGAACGACACTTATATCAAAGGAATTCTTTTCAGCTGAGCGAGCTATTCAATCTATTACGTCTCGTTCAGCAGAGTGTTCTCCCTTTCTACAAGCACTAGTACATATTGCGCTTGAAGCTCTCTATCTCTTGGAACACCGATGTCCCTCTCAAGATTCTCTCTTTTTTCGAGAACAATACTATGCCCTTTTCGCCCAACATGGCTTTCTCTCACTTGGAGGCCACGTTCGTACTATTGAGCTTGTAGATGCATTTAAGAAATACTACCCCAAGGAACTTTTGAACCTTCTTCACTGTGAGATACCACAGACTCGTTTAGATGCCTCTTGGTTATCAGTACTTACTCATCGCGCGAATCATGCACAGCATCCACTTCGTCACATCCTAGTCATTCATTTTCTCGGCTCTACAGTTAAAAGCTTGTTTGGGCGTCAAATAACTTATCCTAAACCATTTGGTGATGGACCCTGGCCTTGTCTGAATCCTGTATGTGAACATTATCAACAAACGTATATACATACGTATCAGATCGATGAACATAATGAAAAACATCGTCCATTAGGAAGGTTTGCTTGTGCATGTGGGTTCACCTATTGTAGGTCAGGGCCAGACAAATCACATGACGACGCACTTCGACGAGATAAAGTTCTCTTGTATGGACCTGTATGGGAAACAAAATTACGTGAATTATGGTTTGACCAAACAATAAGCCTTGAAAAAATAGCACGTTGTCTAGGAGTTGTTATTGCCAGTGTGAATCTACAAGCGAAAAAGCTACAACTTCCTGTACCGCGAAGTTCATTGCACTCTCCAAGATCAGGAATCGTCCAAAAACGGAGATCAACAAAGGATACCGTGTGGTACAGGACACAGTGGTTAGCTCTTATTCAAGAGTATCCAGAAGCGAGGAAATCTACACTACGGTATAAATCGGGAGGAGTCTATACATGGCTCAAACGTCATGACGAAGCGTGGTTGGAGAAATATTGTCCACCAAGCCAAATGATAGGAAAACAAAGGCGATCAATGTTTTCAGCTTCTCAAGAACAAGAACAGACATCGCTAAACAAAAAACATATGGACTTTGATACTTTTATGGCTGAAACAGTAAAAACTGTTGCTAATACTCTGATACGTGACCAATATCGTTTTGAAAGAGTCACTTTCAGGAGAATCAGTAGAGACATCCCTCAGTTAGCTAGATTAAAGCGTCACGCTGAGAAAGTTCCGCTGACCATGTTAGCACTTCAAGAGGTGCTAGAAACTCCTGAAGCGTTTGCGATACGCCGTATCAAAGCGGTTGTACAGCTTTATCAAGAGAGAAAATATTCTTTAAACCAAAGAGGAATTATTGAGAAAGCCAAATTATCTCGCAAAATGCTTAGCAACCCCATTGTAATACAAACGGTTGCAGAGGCAGCAATCATCCTTTCAAAGTATATATAACTGATTACCAATCCTTCTAGATTTCAAGAGGTTAGTATCGCCATATCTTCTCTCCTTCAATGTCTGCAAGTTCTGCCAGATTATTAAACGCCTCGTCGTTGGTTAAAATGTAGTTTGCGTAACTTCTTGTTACAATATAGTATAGTTTCAAACCTACTTTATGGGTGGGATCATAGAGAATGTCCTCTAACCGCTCTCGCACAAATGTATCTTCTCGTAATTCAGCTTTTTCTTTACGACGCTTTGCATCTCTAAAGACCTGTGTAATATCTTCTATAGCATTAGAAAGATGGACACTTTCCCAACGTTCCTGCAAATCAAATATCCGATTCAGATTCTCGATGCGTTGGGATAGCTTACTTACATCTTTACATGAAGTGTCATGCATCTGCACCTTGAGTTCTCCTACTTCTCCCTCGTTTACCCCCTTGACGATCTGCACAGCAAGCGTATCAATGGCTGGTCGTTGATAGGGATGAAACGTGTCAAGTAGTGATTCGTGCGTATGATCCTTGATAGGATCAATAGCTTTTTTGAATTTTCCGTTACACTCTGTACAAACAGGTACAAGGTTATAGGGATGAATTGAGAGAAAAGGATATAACGATTTCGGGAAAAAGTGATCCAGATCGGCATGAGAATGATTTTTAATGACGGTTGGTGGCTGACCATCACAAGCAGGACACACCCGCAAACTCTTTTTGTTTTCTGTGTGAAAAGCGTTTGCAACATCCTGGCGCTTGTAATACTGTTTTGCTGACAGACCCGGTATGAAAAAACCATCACAAAGAAAGTCGTAGAACGCAACCATCACTGGTTTAATAAGGGCCTTAGTGTCATCGCGCAATAGCGTATAGGCGAACTGAAAACCTGCGTCGTCGATATGCTTATGAAAGGTGATATCGTGTTCAAAAGTATTGAGGATATTTTCTCGTACACTCGGATCCTCCTCATTGACGTGTCGCGTGAGTTTTTGAGCATCACGGAACAACTCTGTACCTTCATTCTTCTTCTTACTCCAAAGTTTGCTCCATAACCACGCGCCAATTTTTTCGTCAAATGCTGCTTTAACAGAATCTTCTGTAAGTGGATTAGAACTTTTAGGCGTACATACAAATTCTAAAAACTGATACTGAAGCCGTAAAAACGAGTCAAGGAGCGCATGATATGCAGGTAGCTTAATTTGATGCAGCATTTGAGTCCCTTCTCAATGCTTGTAAACGGCGACGAAATTCAAATTGATAGTAGCCGGGGCCGAGTCGTTGATAGAGTGCTTCAACTGCATCCGCCATACTGATCTCTCGCCGACCTGTGACGCGTTGTGTATAGCGACGTACTGCACGCAACATCCGCATGAGTAGCTGATCGATTTGTGCCGTTGGGTCTTCGTTGCGGCGTAATGCACGAGGCACTCTTGTCCGCAATACCTCACTCAGCTCGCCAAAGGCAGGGGTGACGCGTAGTGTCTCCTCTGTAACCCCTGGCCCATCAGCCTCCCAAAATGCTTGGACGCGATTAGGAGAGGCAGCTAAAATCAATAACAGATCGAGAAACTCGGCAGCACGTTGACCAACGCTTTCAGGAGCATGAAAGATATCACGCATGATATCAATTGGCGAAGCACCAAAGCTTTTAATTGCCAGTTCTTCAACGTGAACACTTCCATCGCTACGATCTTTGTTAAGTAAGACGATTTCTGTATCAAAGGCGTCTGAAAGGGCGATACTTGAATGAGTGGACATCACTACCTCAACCGAGTCATCACGTAAACTATTGTCGATAATATCCACCATCTCGCGTTTCCAGAAATCATTAAAGTGTGTCTCTGGCTCATCGAGCAGCACAAGCGCATCCTGTGTGCCTTTCAACAGATGAAAGAAGGCCATGCGCCCCAGAAATACGCGTTCCCCATCACTTAATGAGTCATAGAGAATCAAGTCAGGAACCGTGCGTTTGCGGAGCGCGATAGTGATTTCTTCTAGAATACCTTGTTGTTGTAGAAGGAGCAACTGCCGGAAGGTCGTATACGCATTAGTACTACCACCCCCTGCAGGCGTAAACGCGTTTATGAGCGCCTGGGCCGTTGTTATGTCTTTGTCGTCCTCCTCTTTTTGCATGCCGCGTAAATCGAAGAAGAGGCGACGTTTCATGCTTGGCTCTGGTTCGCGTAGGACCGTTGTTGCTACCTTGTAGAGGCGTAACAGTTGTTCTATTTGTGAGCGCGTAAAAGTATCAGGACGATACACGATACGCAGACTCAACGTTACAGGCCATAACCAGTCGATACTATTAAGGATACCTCGTAGTCCATCCATACGTCTGCCTTCAAGTGTGGCGAGATCAATGCGCTTACGAAAATTTTGCTCCTCATCGGGAGTTGTAAGCTGTGCAAAGTCTTCGGCTGCTTGATGGAGCGTTACAGCACAAAGAGCAAGCTTGAGAGCGGTGGGCGGTACAAAAATTCCAATACCTGTACTTTCGGCGGATGCTTCTCGTTCTTCGTCTTTTGAAGAAGGAAACAAATCAGTTGAGGGAAACAAATCACCTGAAGGAAATAAGTTGTTTTGTTGAGACAAACTGGCTTCTTTGAAACTATCCCAACCAAAGGGGCGCTCTTCTCCTGTAGAGAGATTGTTAAATGTTACAGTTAGACTATCCTGCGAGACGACACGGCGAGGCGCGAAAAGTTCCTCCCATTCGGCGGTGGCACCGGAAGTGTACGCAAGCAAAATTTGTGGGAGGCAGAAGTTGGGCACATTGTTGCCATAATAATGTTGTCTTTTCGTATAACCTAGTTCTGTTGCAGTATCCCAATTAACGTCCGCGAGGGCGTTCCAATCGCGCATATCATCAGGGTCATCGGGATTGTCGGGGGCGATATAATCAAAATCGACAAGCACGGTCTGCTCCCCAAGTGTTTTGTTTAGATAAATAGTATGACGCGCGAGAGCGAGGGCGCGTGCAGCCTCATTTGTCGGATCTACTTCCTCGTAATCGTCGCCTGTATCAGGGCCAAGATCGTAGACTAGCGTCACAGGAAAAGGAATTTCGCGGCTCTGCTCCATTGACAGAAAGATATCGGCCAGCGCACGCATGAGGCGACTTTTGCCACTACCGTTTACACCGACGACGAAGTGCAAGGCGCAAGCACAGCCCAGGATAGGTTCGTAGCCAAAACGAATCTCGATGTCTTCCAAAGGTTGCAAATTTGGGAGACGCATATAGCGTAATCTCATCAGTACTGCATCTCCTCTAGCATTTCCTCTAGCTGAATGCGGTCGCTCTGTCGCACTTCGTCTGTTGCCTCGATAAGAGTACGATACGCTGATGTGTAGACGATATCACGGACAGGTCGATCTGGAAGTGCTATCTTCTGAATGATGCCAAGCTCAGAGAAAAGTTGTAAGCCATCTCGTACTGTGTACTGCAAAAGCTTGCTTTCCGCTTGAATTGTTTCAATTGTGAAATAGCCGTGTACCTTGAAAATGCTTCTTAGCAGTTTCAGCTGCTCAGGACTTATCTCTATAAAGACATCTTGACGAGTTGTTACCTTTTCAAGAAATGTAAGTGTGTCTTGCAAATAATTCGTTGCGCTTTGTACTAGGCCAATTTCTAGTGCGTCAGGGAATAGTTTAAGTATGTCTGCTGCTGATAGCGATGCAGGAGCCTCTTCAAGTTCATCATCGTCAGGGTCAAAAGACTCTAGCGAGAGTTGACTTGATACCGTACTAACATCATCATTATGCTTTTCGCGCCATACTACCGTCAGTTCGCCACTAAACGCCTGTGCGAGGAGCGATTGGAAAAGACTTTCGAGATGTTGACTTGCTTGTAGCTGCTTACTTATTGCCTCTCTTATTTCTTTTGACAGAGAGACGTATTCTTTTTGAAGTTGAGGAGGTGGGATTAAAATAGGCCAATTTTTTATTTGGTCTGTATTCAGATTTAAGAAGGTTGCTCCTACTGCTTGTGTGCTATTTTTATTTCTCATAGCAAGGAGAAAACCCAGAAAAAAATTAGGGTCGAGCTTTTCACTAAGATTACGAAAGCCAACGAAGCCATCATGTATATATGCGTCAACGGTTAAGATGGCTGGTAGACCTGGTGCTCCACTTGCAGTCATTACAACAGAGCCAGCTTTCATTAAGCGACTTGCTTTTGCACCTTCCTCTGTTAAAGAGTCTATTTTAGGAGTGACATAAAGCCCATCACGCGTAATATCAGCAACCATTAGACGAGGAAGTGTACCCCCAAAGTATCGAGAATCTCCTTGTGGACGCGGCGAACTACCACGAACTAGATTACAAATATCGTCTACTTTAGCAGCGTCCCATCCTCTCGGATTAGTAGTAGGATCTCCGAACATCTCATAAAACAATGCTTGTAAAAGTCCCTGTGCCTTCTCGTCCGCCTCGCGTCGCAATTGGCGCAACCTGTCAGCTTGCTGCAAGATAGCAACGATACGACGTTGTTCGGGGAGAGGTGGAAGGGGGATTTCTATAGTTGCTAGAGTGGATTTTGAAATCTCCTTAAACGTTGTACCCCCTGCTATTTGTATGAGCCAATCTTTGATAGATGGAAGCCAATAAGCTAGGTATTCATTAAACAACCATTGCTCATTGCAAATAAAGTTAGCAAATCCTTGATTTGTACTTACTTGCTGCATTGCTATAGCTGTAGTACCAATAGTTGCTCTGCTAGTCATTAATACTGTACCAACAGGTAGTAGTTTAGCCGAAGATGTAAGCAAGCCTTTCTCGGTGATGGTTTCATGGGTTTTGCTTATCCATAAACCTTTAATTTGTGTCATATCAGTAGGAGTCACCCAAGGAATTTCTCCTCCAAACAAGGATTTATCATCACGCGATGGAGTACCACCGCCAACAATTTTTGCTACATTTCCTAATTGAGCATATATCCATGTTTCGGGAAGTATGGTTTCGCTCATTCTCTTCCCTCCACCATTGCTAGCAATCGGCCCAACCCCTCTTGTATCTGCTCTTCTAATGCCTGCAGTTCGCGGATAACTTGCACGGGTGGGTCGTACTCTATGGTTGCGATGGAGAACGGTTTGTGGCGACCTGCGGAGAGGTTGAAATCGTTGTATTCGATACAATCAGTTGCGAGGCGGTCTTTGGGCAAGGTGCCATCTGCATTGTAGATGCTGCAGTCCGCACTATATTCTGGTCGTACATTGCCCTGCTCGTCATGACTGCCTAGCCTCTCCCCATCTTTGCTTTTCCAATCGTCACGACGTGCGAAGGTACGTACTGGAATGACCCAATGCTTACTCTCTTTAAGCGTGTCTTGCTTCGAGACTGGTAGTGAGCGTAACTGAATATCGTAGCCATCCAGTTTCGCAAACTCGCGCACGATATCACGCGCGATTACTCGCGACCGTTGCATTGCATCTACCCTGGCTTGCTCTGTATCCTCTACACTAACAAAAAAATGAATGTTTGTTGTATCTAACACCTTTTTTACATGCCGTGCGATGCTGTCTTCCGCGTGCTTACGTTCAGCAGCTAGCAATGAATCAAGGGCCTTACGTCCATATTCGGGCAGCTCTTTCCCTCGTTCTAGCATATCACGTTTCGCGTCTTCAAAATATTTTGTAATATCGCGTACAATTTGTTCGAACGTCTCCCTCGTGACCTTCTCTGTACGTGGTCTATTTGTAAGGTCTATGTCATATATATCAAGTGTCATCTCATATAAACTGGCAATCCGCTCCTGTTGCTGCTCTATAACCCATGTGGTGGCCTTGTTAGGGTCTTGTGGCAGTTCTTTAAAAAGTTCATGAATGCCTCGTACCTGATCTTGCTCTTTCCCAAGTTCGGGGAAGACGCGGAGCGTCTCAGCATCGACGGTGCGCCAGCGTTCAGTATAGATATCAGGCTGATAGTAGTTGGTATTTGTTTCTGCTGTGTTCTCACCATTGCGAAAGTGTGTCCACTTTTCAAGTGCATCCCAAATATCGTTTGGTGTTGGTTTTGGTGTACGCTTGGCATCAAGGGTGTAGCCATCGGCAGCAATCTCATAGAACCACACCTGTTGTGTTTGCGGCGTGTCTCCTGCCTGACACTTCAAATCGACTTTGTGAAAGAGGAGAATAGAAGTTTTGACGCTTGTATAGGGCTGAAAAACGCCTGCGGGTAGCGAGACTACGCCATCCAGGATATTGTCGAGCAACAAACGCCGCCGTAGTTCTTTATGTGCATTTGTGGATCCAAAGAGGACACCCTCTGGTACGATCACAGCCGCGCGTCCCCCAACCTTGAGCATATCCAGGATACGGAGCACGAAAAGCAGTTCACTTTTGTCGGTTGCGAGGTCGCGCAGACGATTGCTCAGGTCGTCCTTATCTACCGTACCTTTAAAAGGTGGATTTGCCAGCATCACATCGTAGTAGCTGCTTTCCTCAACGATGTTGCCTTGCACGTCTTCGCGTGGCTTGCTCAATGTATCACGTAACTGCATACGCGGATCTTCGATATAATGTAGAATCATATTCATCCACCCGATACGTACCATCGTGCGGTCATTATCATAGCCTGTATACAGCTTCGATTTCGGGTACTCCTCCTCTAATGGAATGCCTGCGCCATTGATGTGGTGTGGTGTGCCATCCCACTCCAGCCGAATCGTTTCGACGGCTGTGTAGCGTTTCATGACATGTTGCACGGTATTGATGAGAAAGCCCGCTGTGCCTGCTGCGGGATCAGCGACGAGTTCACGGCTATCAGGGTCGAGGAGTTCGACCATAAAACGGATGATATGACGTGGTGTCCTGAATTGTCCATTTTTGCCGGAGGTTTGTATCTCGCTCAACAGGTACTCGAAGATATCGCCCATTAGGTCGTCAGAGCTATCGACTTGGCTAAAGAGAGTGTCAATAGCCTTAATCGAGCGTTGCAGCGTTGCAGTCTTCTCGCGTGGAAGCTGAAAATATGCATCTTCCATTCGGCTTGCTGTTGCTTCTAGCCCGTTCGTATCGTTATTCTCGCCACTTGTTGTTTTCAGTGTCTTTTCAAGAACACGTAGCCACGGAAAGACGTATTGGCTCAGGTGATCGTGCGGTGTGATCATTTCCACGGTCTGGCCCTGCACAATATAGGACCAGCGACACGTTTTATGACCAATACAATAAGATGGATATCCTGAATATGCAGATGGCTGGGGAGAAAAAATATCAGTCTTCTTTCCGTCATCTGGATGATGTGGCAACTCGCAATTGGGTCTAGGGGCATAAATTGAAGCTTTGCCCTTTGCCGTTCGCAACACATCCAGTGTTTCCAAGCGTTTAAGAAAGAGTAGATAGGTGATTTGCTCAATAGACGTAAGTGGGTTAGTCATACCACTTGACCAGAACATGGTCCACAACTCATAAATATCTTGGCGCAATTTGGGCGCAAGCATAGATGTTCTCCGTTCAACAAACAAAATAAGAAATAATTGTATGCTATCATAGCATATAATGGGCATTATGCCACCTGTTGTTGCACAAATTGATTCGCAAAATTCACCAATGTCAAAATCTCTTGATTACTAAAGAGTTGCTGGACGCGTCCAATGCGACTGAACGGAGGGCGTTCCAGGTCTGCTGGTTTAAGAGGTGTCCCACGCAACGCGGCTGAACGCACAGCACGCACGATATCATGTTGTGTCACCGTAAAATGTATGTGAGTGGCAATGAATTCATTAAAGGCGGCATAAATCTGTTCCTCGCGTGTCAATAACGGACGTGTCCCCAGGATATGACGGAGGAAATCCAGAAGGCCTACATCGGAACGCTCGTATATCTGACGCAATATCTCCTCTGTGATAAAAAGATCGGGTCGATTCAATGTATCAGCAATAACCTGTACATCTTTCGCTGATAGCTGTTCCTCAGACGCGTGTTTGAGCTTATAGATGACAGGAATCTGGTCTACCAAGTTGTGTACATGCGTCTCGACCTGTTTGCGATAGCTCTCGACAAAGGCGCCTTCACCGCTAGGACCATAGAGTATCCAGTGACGACTCGTAACGCTATCGGGTAAGTTGAGCGTCAACATAGGCTTATGCTCTACGCTCCTATAGCGCATAAGTGGCGCGAATATGGCTTGTAGATTTAAAATACGCTCATAACTGAGATGATCCCAAAAGCCATCGGTGAGCGCGAACTGTAATGCTTCCTTGTGTTCGATGACCTGTGGTAAACCTGTTGGAAGTTGTATCAAGCTTTGTTGAATATGTTTCCGCACCATTGTAATACGTTCTTGTTCGCCTTTGAGGAGCGAGAGCGCAAGTTGTTCTGTAAGTATCTCAAAGGTGATAACCTGATGATTGACATCCGGCATGAAACGCAATAAAGGCGCAATAGTTGTTTTGATAACTCCTTGCACTATCTTACTCTTCCATATATCATTCTCTGTAAATCCTTCAAGCTCGTCGCTATGTGGACTCACATTTACATTATCACGTGGGAGAGGCACTAGCATCGCTTGTAGTTGTGCTATAGTCTCATCAACGTGCGTTGCCTCATCCTGTTGTTGGAGTATCGCAAGTTTCTCCATACGTAGACGAAAGAGGCTTACAGGTAGTGGTGTTGTGACGCTAGGTGTCTCACCTTCTGGATTGAGGTCAAAGAAATCAAAGTTGCGCCAGTGGTCGATAATCAGAAAACTCTCTTTTTTCTTGCCTGTGAGTAGGTCTTCCCATAGGCGTGTACCGCGCCCAATCATTTGCCAGAACTTCACGAGGCTAAATACTGGCTTGGCAAAGACAAGCGTTTGGATGGCCGGGATATCAATACCGGTATCGAGCATATCAACCGAAATAGCCACGCGTGGCATATCCTTGTATTTAAAATCGTCAAGTATCTTTTCCGCCCGTTCAATGCGGCTATCAATAACCTCAGCCAGCAAGGGTGTATCTGGATAGAGACGGTGGAAACTCTTTTCGAGTTCCATTGCATGATGATGGCTCACCGCGAAAATAATACTTTTGGCGGGCAAGGTCCCATTGGCATCTGTACGCGCCTGCGTCATAAATTCTTTGACCAGTGCATCATTTGTACCTGTATTCGTAACACGACGTTCCAGGTCGCTACCCTCAAAATCAATATCATTGAGGTCAATTTTTTTATTAGTGAGATAGCGTTGAAACTCTGGTGAGAGTTGCCCTGCTTTGATGCCCTTGACTTGAAAGTTTGTTTGTGCAGCAAGCGTTTTGAACTTTGCAAGGTGTTTTTGCTCAACAGCTAGTTCATAGGGATAATAATAGGTCGGTCTCCCATCAGAACAGTCAAAAAGCTCAAAGGTGTTGTGTTCAATATAATCGGTAGGTGTAGCAGTTAAGCCAAGCTGCATGGCATCGAAATGTTCAAAGAGTGCTTGATAGCGGTTATAGATAGTACGATGACTTTCATCCGCTATGATGAGGTCGAAGAAGCCAGGAGAAAGTTGCTCGTATACCTGCATCATACTAGGGTAAGTAGCTAGATAGATGGACGATTTCGTGTCGATGTCGCCGCCCTCGACACGTGTGCGTGACTCGTTGGGCAGATATTCTTTGAACTCACCTATCGCCTGACGCACCAGTTCTCGACGATCTGCTAAAAAGAGGACGCGTTGTATCCATCTCGCACGTAGCAAAAGATCAACTAAACCAATAACGGTACGTGTTTTTCCTGTGCCTGTTGCCATGACCACGAGAAACTTACGCTGGCGTTTCTCCATTGCCTGTGTGATGTGTTGCACGGCTTCATGCTGATAAGGACGACCTTTGCCAGCGATGCGCTCATCAAGTGTAAATGTGTTCAAATTCTGGCTATACGCACGTTGCGAGAGAAGACGCTCCAGGTCCTCGCGCGTGAAAAAACTGTGAATCTTGCGCGGCGGATAGCCCCGTTCACGGTCCCAAAAGTAGTGTGTATCGCCATTTGAGAGAAAAATAAAGGGACGCACACCATATAAGCTATATACATGCTCCGCGTAGTCCTCGGCTTGTCGTTTCCCTTCTAAGGGGTCGCGCTCATCGCGTTTTGCTTCCACAACGGCTAAGGGTTTGCCATCACGCCCCTTGAGTATGTAGTCGGCACGTTCATCCTCATTGTTATATGGCGCAAAAGCTTCACGTACTTGTTTACGTTTTGGTGGACCTTCGAGTACAAATTCTTTACTGAGATTGTCTTGTCTCTCACTCCATCCTGCCTTTGCCAACGTCGTATCAATCTTGCTTAAACGTGTCTCCGCTTCTGTTGCCATAAATGGCTTGTCCTCTTCTCAGTATAGAATGAATTGTGTATCTTTATAATGAAGCTTTTTCTTTTGTTTTGCAAGTATAACACATTGTTACTTTACTTTCATATCCTCCATTTTCCCCGTTCGTGTATCTTTCTTGCAAATCAGAGCAACTACAAATAACTCCCATGTCAAGGAGATTTAACTTATGTAAGCCAAGATTTGCTCTACCTAGAGTAAGGAATGATCCGGCCTCACTTTTGTGCATCCACATCAGTTTTTTTAGAATGTCTACTTTTTGGGGACATCAGAACGTGGATGGAATCCACGCTATTAGATACAAAGGCAAGGTAAACACGATTCCTGTTCACACCGAATAACGCTTGTATAACATCATCAATCATAGTTTGCGGTAATCTACTCTTAATGATATAATTGCCCTACATTACAGAGAGCCGAAAGTCTCTTATGAAGGACATGGAACAGCAAATAGAGTGCTCACAAGGCAAGCATTCACTCTTCCAAACTGATCAAGTAGTGACTCACTAGCTTCAAACTATTATTATGTATATATAGCTGCAACGGCTTGTGGCGAAGAAGACGCACGTCATACTGATCCTACTGTGTTTGTGTTTTTGACAGAGCGCACTGTCTACTACGTTAGAGATGTTGCTTACCGGAACCAAACCGATTGATGTTGTTCAACTGATAAATCCAGGTACCAATTTCGCAGATTGCGCTCTTTCCCGTATCCAGATTGATTTATTGAAGAGCATAAGGGTGACACGGTCGCGATGCTACCTGAACAAATGCGGTACTGGGGACTTGCAAGGTACTCAGCGGAAAACTCTGAGCTGGGATGCAAGATGCTCCAGAAACGCTCATGAGGGAGAGGGAAGAACATATGCAGATAGTCAAAGCTCTGTTTCTGTCTGCTAATCCGACCAGCACCAGTCGTCTAGCTATCGATGAAGAGATGCGCGCCATTGAGCAGAAAGTGCGGACGTCAGAATACCGCAATTCGCTGGTCTTTCAGACGAACTGGGCTGTGCGGCCAGACGATTTGTTGCAACTACTCAATCAGCATCGCCCTCAGATTGTGCATTTTAGTGGGCATGGTAGTCACACAGGGTTGTGTCTAGCTGGCAACGATGGACGAGTCAGGCTAGTAACGACGCAAGTGCTTACAATCCTGTTTGCAACCCTCAAAGATAAGATACAGTTGATTTTCCTCAATGCCTGTTATTCGCGTGAGCAAGCACAGGCTCTGATCGCGCACATCGACTGTGTGATCGGGATGAGAGACAGCATTCATGACGAGGCAGCCATAGTCTTTGCTTCGTCTTTCTATCGAGCCATTGGCTTTGGACGGTCCATCCAGGAAGCCTTTCATCAGGGCAGAGCGGCTCTGTTGCTGGAAGGCATCCCAGAAGAAGACACTCCCGAATTGCTGGTCAAGGATGGAGTTGACCCTAACCAGGTCATATTAGTGTCGTCACACTCACAACAAGCAGGCCAGGACACGTTTATCATCCAGAACAATGCGCCTGTACAAGGGCAGGTTGTCGGTAGCCATACTACCGTCACACAGCATTTCAGCGAACCGCCGAAGGGATAAGAGCAGGAGAGTGAAGGACGATGAACGGTTCAGACGATACAAGATCATATCAAGTAGAGAACCAGCAACCAGTGCAGGGACAAGTGATTGGTGATCACAATGTCGTTCATCAGTATTTCGCTCCTACAAGCGGTTCTCCATCCGTCGTTTCTTCTACATCTGTCTGGAATGTTCCTTTCTTGCATAATCCGTTTTTCACCGGACGTGAGGATATCCTTGCACGGATTCGCGCCCATTTTCAGACAGGCCAGGTAACTGCACTCTCTCAACCACAGGCTATGAGTGGCTTGGGTGGCATCGGAAAGACCCAAATTGCTATTGAATATGCTCATTGCTATCGCCATGACTACCAAACCATCCTATGGACGAGAGCTGACAACCGTGAAGCACTAATCTCAGGATTTGTCTCCATCGCTTATCTGCTCAATCTCCCTCAGAAAGAAGAGCAGGATCAGGTCCGTGTGGTGCAGGCTGTTCTCCGCTGGCTAACTACTCAGGTCGGATGGCTTCTTATTCTCGATAGCGCAGACGATCTAACTATTATACGCGAGTTTCTGCCTACTGCGTTTAATGGTCACATCTTGCTGACTACCCGTTCCCAAGCACTGGGGAATTTGGCTTCTCGTCTTGAGGTAAACACGATGGATGGGGAAGTAGGAATGCTGCTGCTTGTACGTCGTGCTGGCTTAATCGCACTCGATGCACCGTTAGAGGCTGCTTCACCCACTGACCTCGCCCTAGCGAGGGACATTACTGAGGAGTTGGGGGGATTGCCGCTGGCTCTCGATCAAGCTGGTGCCTATGTGGAAGAAACACAATGTGGACTCGCACGGTATCTTCAACTCTATCAAACGCGACGTGCAGCTCTTCTAGAGCGTCGCGGAGGAGTGGTTCCTGACCATCCCGAATCAGTGGCTACCACCTGGTCGCTCTCTTTTGAAAAAATCGAACAACGAAGTTCAGCGGCAGCAGATTTACTGCGGCTGTGTGCCTTTCTACATTTCAACGCGATTCCCGAGGAGATCATCATCCAAGGAGCGTTCCATTTGGGTCCCTGGCTGTCCTCCGTAAAGGAGGACCCACTACTCTTCGATGAGATCATTGCCATTTTGGGAGCCTATTCCTTGATCCGTCGAGAGCCAAACTCCATGACACTGAGTATCCATCGGTTAGTGCAGGCCGTTATCAGAGATGCAATGGGTATAGAGATCGCACATCAATGGGCAAACCAGACTATACTGGCGGTCAACCAAGTCTTCCCTGATGGGGGGTTTGACACTTGGCCGCGCTGTGAGCGGCTGCTTTCCCATGCCTTGTCCAGTGTCAAATTGATTGAACAAGAACAAATCGCTTCTCAAGAGGCTGCTAGGCTTCTCAACCAAATAGGAAGTTACTTAATGCAACGAGGACGCTACGCTGAAGCCGAGCCAATTGTACAGCGCACCGTGACTATGTGCGAACAGGTATTGGGAGGGGACCATCCACTGACAGCTTGCAGCCTTAGCAATCTTGCTGGGTTGTATCAACAACAGGGGAAATACGACCAGGCCGAAGTACTTGCACAACAGGCACTTGCCCACTTAGAGCAGGTGATTGAGGGAAACGATGCAGTGCCGAGCGACAACACCTTCTTTCTTGCAACTAGTTTGAATAACTTAGCAGCACTTTACCAAGAAGAGGGCAAATACGTACAGGCCGAGCGGCTATTGGTACGTGCCTGCGCTATTTGGACACATACCTTCGGATCTGTCCACCCTCATCTTTCTTACAGCCAAAACAACCTGGGTTCGCTCTATGAAGATCTGGGCCAATACGATAATGCGGAGGCGATGTATCAGCATGCGCTTTTTGCCTCTGAACAGCTGCTTGACTCCAATCATCCGCATATCGCAACCTGTCTTAATAATCTTGCTGGTCTGTATCTAAAGCAAGGAAAGTTTGAGCAGGCCGAACCGCTCGTACAACGTGCTTTGTATATTTGTGAGACAGAGCTTGGTCCCAACCATCCGCTGACTGCGGTGAGCCTTGACCGTTTGGCAGGACTCTACTTTGTGCAAAAAGCATACGAGCGAGCCGAACCCCTTTGGCAACGTGTTCTTACTATTAACGAGTATGTATTAGGACCCAATCATCCTCAAGTCGCCGTTGCATTGGGCAATCTCGCAGACCTTTATGCTACTCAGAGTAATTATCTACAAGCTGAGCCGCTCCTGAAGCGAGCTCTCTCCATCCTAGAGACGGTACAGAGCAATAATTATGCAGAGATAATCATGCTCCTTAGCATGTATGCTGGCCTCCTACGAGCTATGAAGCGGGATGAGGAGGTCAAGGAAATTGAGCACCGTGCTAAACAACTCTACGAAGACCGACCACAAGTGGTTTCACCGCGATCAGAGCAACAAGAAGACCAAGGGCATTCAGAAGCCGCTCAGTGGCTGCATCATGATGCGCTCGATAACCTTGATCGCCTATGGAATCTGACTGAAGAAGCCTTGAAAAGACAATTGACAGAACAGGAACGGGAGAGGGTCTATCGGATCAAGCAGTTATTGTGGGCTTTGCTCGATGACATGAAGAACGATAGCCTCTCGCTCCTGGGCCACTCTCATATTGGACGCGAGCTAGAAGAACTTCTTCAGCAGACACCTTTCGTGGACCTTGAAGAGAGGTCTTTTCTGAAAAATATTCCGGGAATAGGATACGTGCCCGACGACTTTCCTTTTAGCAGTGAAGCGGATATGAAGGCCGACTATGTTTGGACCCAATTGAGTCTCCAAGCCTCGACTTCATACACTCGCTTTTTGGTTCTGCTCAGACATTTTCGCTATATTGCTTTGCCTACGAAGGGAAAAGCCGACGTGCGCAAGCTACGCCAAGCCATTGATGCGTGGAGGGAAGATTGGCTAACAGGGCCACTCCCTCCTGTTGTCTATAACGGCCCTTCTGAAAGCGCGAAAAGAGTTGTTCGCCTTCTCGAAAAAGAACTCTTCCGGAAAAAATTCCAAGAGATCGATGCACTTCCCCTCGATGACTTGTATAAGCACCTGCACCCTGATGACGCTCAGAGCATCAATGCATTCCGAACGGCAATGGATGAGCGGTTTGAGATCGTGAAAGAGCAAGTCATTGCAGACTTAAAGAAACTAGGGAAGCTTTCCTAACGCTACAAATCTCTACATTATAAATTTTAGAATTTTGTGCCATTTGCAAGGCTCAATGAGCAGGCTTCCGAAGTGGTGCGAATGAAGCAGCATCAGCAATAGAATATTCAAAAAGCTTTTGTGAAAACAGCGTCGTTGGATAGCGTTCGGCAGAGAGTTGCCTCTGTTACAATTCTTAATAAATTATCTTTTTATAAACGTTTATGTATCGCTCTGTTCTTGCTCCCTCTGCCGTTTCTCCTGTATTGCCTGAATAACCCAGGCTGTAAGGTTAGGAGAAACCGAACGGATGTAGGCAAGATCAGCTTTCGGCACCAGCACGCGGATTTCTACACGCTTGCCATATTTCGGCTTAGAGTCTGGTTTGGTCTTGGGCGACAAATAAGAGACAGATCAGCAGCTCATGCTTCTTTGCTCAAATACCCTGTATGCTACTTACTCAAAGTACATTTGGTAAGTCTTCTATATTTCTTAGAATCTTAGTGTTGTATTTCTGCTCCATTCCAGCATTAAGCATTTGAGTATACGCATGCTTCTCTGTAACCACGACATCACAGTACGGTATAGCCACGGTCAAGGCATCCATGTCATGAATATCGTTCTTTTTCCAAGTTCGATTAAGGTTTTTGAGATTTGCCTTCGTGAAGGCAGCGAGCACATGTGCGGTCGGAATATCATATACAAATTGCATGATGCCTTCACGTCCCACTGCCAGAAAGCCATCTAGGGTCATGCCAATTTTTGTTAACGCAGGCATGAGTGGTTCACGTAATTCCCACATAAGGTAACGTGCTGCTACTATACTATCGAGATTCCTTCTTTGGCTTGGATCGGCAATCAGTTTCTGAGCGAGTTCTTCCTCTTGTGCAGCACGCCTACGGGCAACCTCTTCTGCTGACTCAGGCGCATAGCCATACTTCTCACGAAGTTCTTGAACTTGACTCTCGTGAGGACCCCGGAGTACCTCAAATTCAGCTAAATCAGTAGCTGTACGTTCAAATTCTCTCAGCTTTTCGATACCTCCCATCGCAGTTGCTAATGACTCTATACTAGAACTCTTACTATGAAGCTTCATCGCCCTATTCACGCCATTTGCTGCGAACGAGACGCCACTACCAAATGGTTGAGTCTGCATCGGATCTTCTGGCTTACCGAAATGCTTATGTAGCGCTTGCTCTATTTCGGCATGGCGTAATACCGACATCGATGCAATAGTTCTAAATTGTGATAATTCAGCCATTACCGTAGCAACGTCAGTGCGCTGCCGGTAATTGCCAGTAGCAGAAAGCTCCATGTAATGGGTAAGCGATAGGGGGCAAAAAATCTTATCAGCCTCTCTCTGTTCGAGGAGATACTGATACACTTCATAATATTGTTCGCCACTTTTATGTCTTGTATGAGCCTGTGCTAGATGTATCCAGTGCAACTGATCTAAGTAAATTGAGATTGGCATACTGTTTATACCTCAAGTAAACATTTACAAACACAACAAAAGACTTAATGAAACTCTGCGAGTACTTTTATTTCTACTACTGGAATAGTTCAACTCTTATGAAAGAGCGGGTAGAGTAACGCCTATTTGCGATCCTTAGATCAATGTTACTGAAATTGCTTATCAAGAGCATATACCACCTCATCAAGTTAGAAATAATGGATGCTAGCTTTTTTGAGATGGATTATCAATAGCATCCTAGTAGTTAATATCTGTGAGTGCTTTTTATGCCTTTCAGGTGGTATGATACAATAAGTGAAGTACTATGGTCTGCCTATTAGTAAGTACTTAACTACAGCAAACACAGTTTTGAGCGTACCGAAAGGCTATAGAAAGCTTGTGCTTATAAAGGTGAAGCTTTTATTAGTACAGCTATAATGCGCTTTAAAGCTACTCTCCAATAAACAAGCAGTAGGTTATCCAGTGGTAGAACCCCGCTAACTGGTGAACGTACTCAAGCGAACTTGCGAGGTCGTCCTCGCGGCCGCTTAGGCAGAGCTGGATCAGGCAACGGATGCTTGCGAGGCCGTCCTCGCGGTCGTTTTGGAAGCATCACCTTTGCTTCTGCGTTTTTTCGAGACCGTCGAGGCCGTTTGGGCTTGACCCACGGTGCAGGAGTCGTCTTGTAGGTGAGAACCTCTCGGATGCTCCAGAGATGATCGGTTAGTCCTGCTGCCATCGCAGGTGTACACGCATAACCCATATGCTGTGATTTGCAGAGTTCATGATGGGCAAAACAGAAATTGTACGTGCAACCAATCAAGTACATGCCTGTTTCCAACGCTTCTATTCGTCGAGCGGCATGACGGCATTTGCGCGTCAACGAGGCTAATCGCTCTCGCATCGTCCCATTCAACCGTTCAATGAACGCCGTATTGAGCGTGCTTCCTCCTCGTGACTCCTTCAAGAGAGGGTCGGCTTGTTCAAGAGTCCCTCGTGTCATCTTTCTCGTGACTTCCACGACCCGTTTCTTCTTCGCTCGTTTGATCACCGTGGCGATACACAACTGAGGCCATACCTGTAAGCAACACCGTCCCTTCCTGCTGTCGCTTTCACTTTGTCGCGAAACGCTCGGCAAATGCTCTTGGGATACGCTGCCCATCCATCGGTACAGACCAGCAGAGCACATGCCCCCTGGCAACAGACCCGAACCTTCGCCATCATGCGGTCGGCAAGAGCAGTATCTCGCCTTGCACTCACCACTCCTCCCAGCCACAATCTCGTCGAGACCATCATCGAGAAGCCCATCCAGGCAATCAATGAGCGTCCTTCCACTCGGATCTCATCGGCTTGCACATGAAGCAGGTCAAGCTGCCCTTGTTCAATCAAGGCGTGATGAACCTGTTGACAGTGCTTTCCTGCACGATCTCGCCATCTCGCCACCGTTCGTTCATCCAAGTTGTACGCATGAACAATCGCCTGGAGAGGACATCCATACGCCAGTAACGTGACCACAACGACTATCAACTCAGTTGGTTTGCGAAGCCCTTCGAGCATCGTTCCTCGGCGTGCGCTAAAGGTACCTCGACAGTGTTGACAACGATAGCGTTGCCGAGTCCGGTCATGAATGCGAATGTTGCCCTCTCCCACTTTGCCTCTTGCCAAACACTTCTCATTGGGGCAAAATTGTTCTGATGGGTTCATTGGTTCTTGCTGTTGTTTTTTCATACCTATAGCATTGCCAATGACTCACTGTTTTTCAAGCCCTCCTGACTTTTTCACCACTTAGCGGGGTTCTACCTATCCAGTCATGCCGCTTGTTTATAGTGGTAGAGCTATCTAGATAACTTGCACATATCCTTATTTATTCGATGTTGTTGTTTGAGATGACGTTGTATTTGAAAAATACTCGCTAATGTGAGGGTTGTACATAAAGAACTCATAGAGAAGTGTTTGTACCTGTTTCATATTGAGGCTACCCTCCACTTTGAAAAGCTTATATCTTGTGCCGACACGCTTGCTTGGATCACTACCCAAACAGACAGTATTTAGAATTTCGGCATACTCTGCTCTTGTAAACGTCCTTACTGCTCCGTCTATATGGCTAATACATTGCTGTTCTTGGTCGTAAACAAAATGAGCGAACTTTTGAATGCAGTGTTCCTTACTCACACCGTGTATGCGACGCATAGGTTGCACCGGGTTGGTTAACGGTACATACTCCTCGATCATGAACTGTCGCTCTGTGCCACTCATCATATCGCTACGGAAGAGCGTGAAATCTACAGGGTAATAGAAATTGTGGTCGCCATTTGTCCTATGAAGCGTTCTGACTGGTTTTTTGTCCTTATTTTCAAGGAGTGAAGCTGCAAACTTCAGGCCATACCAATAGTCTTCCTCAAGTACTTCATGGTAATATTTTGGATGTGCTATGCGAAAAGGGTCTAATCGTATCTGTACTTTCTTGCCTTCTTTTCTAAGATTCTCAAGCATATAGGGCATGTTAACGAAATTACCACTATAAAACCTTCGCAAAAACTGGTGTGGATATACCATCGCCTTTTGTGATGGCAATAGGAGAGCATGCCGCCTCAATTCCATATCATCAGCTAGAGTGACTAGACCCTTATCATCAACCGGAATATTAAGTTTCTTCGGTAAACTGTAATCCTCTAAGTGATTTATGTACTCATCAATACTGGGCATATGTGTGTTTAGTAGATAGCTAATAACCATTCTAGCCGCTTGTTTGATATTAATGGAACCATCTTTCTCGCCATACCAAATTGTGTTGTAATAAAATTCTTCGTCTTCATCACTAGTAAGACTAGTTAAATTAGTTTGCAGCAGTTTGCCATATATCACTTCGAGTATTCTTGTGTAGTCGTCAACGAAACTGTCTGATTGAGTACCCTCGCTATATGTAGGAGCACCTGAAACGAGGTCCAAATTACGATTATGATATTCATTTGCTAAGGTTTTTAGAAGACTCTGAACATCGGTTGATTCTGTAAGGTGAAAACGTAGGTCAGTTAAGCTCATCATCGTCTAATGTCCTTTAAAATCTCACATAGTTTGATAAAGGTTTACATTCCCTCTTTCACCGGAAGACTAGTTATTGTTGGAAACAATCTCGATCATCACATTTCCTGGAATGCAAAAAATCGAAAGACGTTGTTAGTAACAAGTAATAGTCAACTATCAATAGGAATATATCGATAGTATACTGATTTGTGTGTAAAAGAAAGGTCTGGTATCCTGAACTGATAGACAGTTCAACATCATCAGGAGGATACCCATGACTCATACCGACAACCATAGCGAAGATACCTTTGCAAGTCAAGCAAGCTTTGACCAGTTGGTGAAAGAACGACTGCGAGACGCGGTGCGCGCGACCCTCATCAGCGTCTTGGAGGAAGAAGTGACAGCCTTAATCGGTGCCAAGCCCTACGAGCGCAATCACGAGCGTCGCGATTATCGCAATGGCTCGTACTCTCGCGATTTGGAAACCACCATGGGACTCATCGAGGATTTGCCCATTCCTCGCACTCGCAAAGGACATCAGACGCAGGTGTTTGAGCGCTATCATCGGCGTCGAGAGGAACTCGACTCTGCAATTGGCGAGATGTTCGTCAAAGGAGTGAGCACGGCAAAGGTTGGTGAGGTGATGGAGACGCTCACCGGCTCGCATCCCAGTGCCTCAACCGTTTCGCGAGTCTTTCATACGTTAGAAGGAGAGTATGAGCAATGGAAACAGCGTCCACTTGCCGAGCACTATACGTATGCGTTTGCCGATGGGACCTACTTTAGCGTCATGTACAATGGAGAGGGCTGTAAAATGCCGATCTTAGCGGTGGTAGGAATTCGCACGACCGGGGAAAGAGAAGTGCTCGCCTTTCGTGTGGGAGACCGTGAGAATCAGCAGGCATGGGAAGACCTGCTTGATGATCTGAAAACACGAGGGGTCAAAGCGATTGATGTGTGGGTGACGGATGGAGGACAGGCGATGCTGGGAGCCATTGGTCTCCAATTTTCCGACTCGCAAAGACAACGCTGTGTGATGCACAAGATGGAAAATGTGCTCAGTTATGTGCCTCACAAGCAGCGTGAGCAGGTGGAACCAGAACTCAAAGCTTTGTTTTACCAGAAGAATCGGCAGGAAGCGGATCAGGCGATTGCAGCCTTTGTCGAGAAATATGAGCGCATCTATCCCACGGCGGTTGCCTGCTTGCGGCGAGACTTAGAGGCATGCTTGACCTTCTACGCCTTTCCCAAAGAGCACTGGAAGACGATCCGCACCAATAACATCATCGAACGGCTCTTTGGAGAAGTCAAACGTCGCTCGCACAAGATGGCAGCAGCCTTTCGCAATGAAGACAGTTGTGTGTTGCTCTTTTATGCCGTCATTCGCTCTTTGAAGTTCAATAAGCTGACGATGCCCGTCCCATCTCAAGCTCAACCAGACCAACCAATTTTACACACCTCTTGACATACTATCTTGTATACTGAACGAATCGAACTGACGCTTCCTTATACATATTGTACTTCTGCCTCATAAACAGTAAGTGTATGAAGCCTCGTGTTCTTGCTCCTGCAGCCGTTTCTCCTGCATAGCCTGAATAACTCAAGTCGTCAAGCTAGGGGCAACCGACCTGGTGTAGACAATATCAGCTCTCGACACCAGCACACGGATTTCTTCGCGCTCATCTCAACCTTTGAGGTATCGTGAGTAGTTGTCGCCAATTCGTAAGCTCTGTATCCAACCATCCTTGCCCGAACACTTGCTTCGTATACGAACAAACTCGTGGACCATCAGCGTTACATAAAATGTAATTTTATGTGTACGTATCAGTGAATCGTAGTTAGGGCATGGCTGTCGCTCTTCGACAGGTAGGGAACTCGCTTCATCTAACGTTTGCTGGCATTCGCCACACAACAATTTGGCACTCGTAGACGTACTAGGAGGAGTGGCGGCTTTGGGACGACCCGCACGGCTTACAGCTTGAGCAGTTGGACACGTGTGCAGCATACATGCCATACTCCTGTACCCCTTCTGAGAAGTATAATATCTACTGTATGCGTCGCCGCATCAGCACCATCCTCCCATTCACAGGCAAGCATTGTGTTATTCTCCTGTTCAGAATGCGTCAATCATCGTTTGGTGACAGTGCTCTTAGATAAGACTATTTGTATTAGGTCCGCTAACCAAACTTAAATGGTCTCCTAAAATTTAAAGCTCTAAATTGTCCGAAAGGACCATTATCTCGGAGCCTTCTTTGCTTGAATGTGCTTGGTAATGGAGAGAAAATTTATACTGCTTAGCTCTAGAGCTATATAGATCGCGTATCTGTGGCACATCATCGTAACTCAACATCCACTTCGTTTCGGTGAGCGAATTTAGTAGCTCAGCGAGTCTGCCATGATCGTTGTGATTGTAAGAGTTGAAATACAAGAGGCTACCCTTGAAATAGTACGGTGGATCAATGTAGAAGAGGCTGCTAGGCATATCGGCAAACTGTTTTATGACCGCCAACCCATCTTCATTAAGGACTTCTATACGTTGCTTGTGTTGTGCGATGATTTCTATCTTTCGTATGAGGTCTTCCTTTTTAAAACGTGCATCAATCAACCATTTCCCGGTCTGATTCACTCCGCCGATGACTCCGCCGTTCAAGATGCCTGAACGATTGGTACGATTCAAGTAGAACGTAGCGAATCCTAGGTTCATCAAGTTGCCATCTTTTCGGCGATATATCTCGCGCTGCTTATACCATTCGTGAATGGTAACGGGCGTTTCCCAAATACGTTGAATGAAGTTCTCTGTATCTTCCGTTATCGCCTTCCAGAAGGCAAACACTGCTCGGTCAAAGTCGTTGATAACGATTGATTCAACCTTCCCAAGTATAAGCAGCGATAAAGCAGCACCAGCCCCGCCTGCATATGGCTCTATATACTGTACATGCTTGAGGCCGTTCTTCTCTATAATTGAATTGAAGAAACCAAACAAGGAGGTTTTACCACCTGGATACCTCAACGGTGAGTACGCATGTTTCGGTTGTTTTTTGACCTGGACGATTGGTGTGCTCATTACTGTATCTCATTGACTAAATAGTCAAACACTCTCTCTAAATTTTTCCATAGTCCTTTTAATGCCGCAGCATCTGCCGAGAAAATTGAGCTATGCATAACCTGATTAAGCGTAGGCGTTATAAGCTGATCGGCAGTTAGCACGCGCAACGCTTGGGCTATATTGCCTAGTAGCCCACAGTTATTAACGATGTAGTTTAGCTTTTGTATTAAATCGTTGTACGTCTTACTTGGTTCGGCTGGATTTCGGAAGTTACTACTGTTATTTTTATCATACTGAAATCCTTGTGTCTTCGACAAGTACTCTTGAGCAGTAATCTCTACGAGTATGCGTAGGAGTGCTCCTACAGCATGTGGTGCTGCTCTCGGTCCTGTAAGATATACTGTCTGTAGTTCTTTATATACCTCAACTATTTTAGTAGAAGAAGTTACAGGGAGCGGATTATTTGGATTGACTAAAGTCTGATAGTTGCTTTGGTTAGTATTGGTAGGAGTAGGAACAGGTGCTAGAGCTGGTGGAGGTTGGGGAGTGGGTGGAGATGGGTTCGTGATTCCGCTCAACGTAGTTGTTTGGGATGTATTAGTACTAACGCTTGAAGTAGCGG
>CAXUIS010000022.1:0-5903 GCA_964250915.1 uncultured Ktedonobacteraceae bacterium
CTCCATCCCACCTAGTGGCAGCCCTTTCTGCTTCTCTTTTCGCCCCCACTTCTTGTATGTTTGCTCCCTCTCTTCCTCCATTTTGAGAATATCTTGAGAACATTTCGGCATCTTCTGAACTCACTTTGACCCTTTTCGCTCTACACTTATGGATGTAAAGGAAAAAAGTGTTAGGAGTAAGGTTTATGTCTGGCGCACGCATTCTGCTTATTGAGGACGATGAGGTTCTGCGCGACTTGATTGAACGCAATTTGCGTGTCCGAGGTCATGACGTGAGCATCGCAGGAGATGTTCAAGAAGCGTTAAGCCAGCTACGAAGTGGCAGCTTTGACCTCACCTTCTTAGATATTAACCTACCTGACAAGACTGGATGGGATATTCTGCGGGTCGCCTTACAAGAAGGCATACTACGTGCACAGGAAGTCGAGGGGAACGAAAAAAAGTTGCCCGTTGTCGTTCTCTCTGCCGTGCGCGTTAGCCCAAGCAGACTCGCCGAGTTTCATCCACTGGCGTATCTTCCCAAACCATTTCCAATGGACGCTCTTTTGCGTCTCGCTTCCGAAGCAGCGCAACGACGAGACGGGAAAACGCTCCTTAATCACAATGATGCTGCTCTCGTACAGGAGCAACGTCCATCTTCCGAGGAGGAATTGCATGCCTAGTTCTATCATCATGGACCTGTTAGCTGTTGCGGTAACTATTCTTTCATTTCTCGCACTCGTTGCCTTCACACGGAGTTGCGAGAAGCTATAGAGAAAGGGAATACAGAATGAACTCTCCACTCGAATATATCCTGATTGGTATAGTCACGCTGGCTATCATGATTTATCTGGTGATTGCATTGCTAGCACCAGAGCGTTTCTAATTTTTTTGTTTCAATCTACAAGGAAAATATAATGGCGATTACCGTTAACGCAGTCGTACAGATAGGACTCTTCATACTCATCATTTTGTTGATTACGAAGCCCTTTGGTCTGTACCTGTATCATGTGTTTACAGGGAACCGAACGTGGTTCTCACCTGCTCTCGTACCCGTCGAGCGAGTGCTATACCGCATCTCCGGTGTTCATGAGCAAGAGGAGCACGGTTGGGTACGCTACACGATTGACATGCTCACGTTTAGTGCCTTTGGCATGTTGCTCTTGTACCTCATTGAACGCACACAGGCAATACATGGCCCGTTCTTTAATCCACAAAACTTGTCGAGTGTCGAACCAGGGCTAGCCTTCAATACCGCCGCGAGTTTCACAACGAACACAAACTGGCAGGCGTATGGTGGTGAAACGACCATGACCTACCTGACACAGATGGCTGGTCTCGCGGTACATAACTTTACATCCGCAGCGATTGGTATCGCGCTTGCGGTTGCGATTACACGTGGACTTACCCGTCGCAGCGCACAAAACCTGGGCAACTTTTACGTCGATCTGACACGCTGTATTCTCTACATTTTACTGCCCATCTCGATTATCGGTGCGCTGTTCTATGTCTCGCAGGGCATGATTCAGAATTTCAGACCCTATGACACGATCACAACTCTCGATGGTATCAAGCAAACAATCGCGCAAGGACCAGTAGCATCGCAGGAGTTCATCAAGGATTTCGGCACAAACGGCGGTGGTTTCTTCAATGTCAACTCTGCCCACCCCTTTGAAAATCCGAATGCGCTGACAAACATTGTGATACTTGTGTCGATCTTTTCCATACCAGCAGCACTTTTCTACTTTTTTGGCAAAATGACTGGTGTCACACGTCAAGGCTGGACGCTCTGGATTGTGGGTGCCATTCTCTTTTTCGTTGGCATTGGTGTAGCCCTACCCGCGGAGCAGTTGGGCAACCCTCTACTAGCGAAGTATGGCATTAACCAACAGGCTACAGCGACGCAATCTGGTGGCAATATGGAAGGCAAAGAGGTGCGCTTCGGCATTACGGACTCGGCACTCTTCGCTGTTGTCACAACTGATACCTCCTGTGGAGCAGTGAATAGTTTCCACGATAGTTACACACCTATTGGTGGGCTTGTTCCACTCACTAATATTGCACTAGGTGAACTCGTGTTTGGCGGTGTTGGCTCTGGTCTCTATGACTTGCTCGTCTTCGCGATTATCGCCGTCTTTATTGCAGGCTTGATGGTGGGACGAACGCCGGAATACCTCGGCAAGAAGATTGAGCGTAAAGAGATGATGATGGCAGCATTGGCAATTCTCATTTTGCCAGCATCCATTCTGGCATTCTCTGCGGTTGCCGTTGTCGCGCCCGCAGGACTAACGGGTATTCTAAACGCTGGGCCGCACGGCTTATCAGAAATTTTGTATGCCTACACCTCGGCGAATGGCAATAATGGCTCGGCCTTCGCAGGCTTGACCGTGAACTCGACCTTCTATAACTGGACGCTTGGTATGGCATTCTTGATTGGACGTATCGCGTTTGTTATTCCTATCATGGCATTGGCAGGCTCATTAGTGAAGAAGCGCGTCATACCAGCAGGACTAGGAACGTTTCCTACTACGGGTTTCCTATGGGTATCGCTTGTTATCGGCGTCGTAGTCATTGTCGGTGCGTTGACCTACTTTCCTGCCTATGCGCTAGGACCGATTGTTGAGCACCTGTTGATGCTACAAGGAAAGACATTCTAAGATGACGACAGAAATACAAACTCAACAACCTCAACAGCCGGAAGTGACGAAGCCATCACGCCGCAAGGGAGATTTGTCAATCTTTGATGGCAGAATCATTCGGCAGGCGATTATAGACTCGTTTGTGAAGCTCGACCCACGCGTGCAACTCAGAAATCCTGTGATGTTCGTCGTTGAGGTCGGAAGCGCGGTCACAACTATCGAGTTCGTGCGTCTGCTGTTTACCCAACCAGGAGGAGGGTTCACAGCAAGTGCATTAACAGCGGAGCGATTTTTCGTACTCTCCGTTGCCATATGGCTGTGGTTTACGGTCTTGTTCGCCAACTTTGCGGAAGCAATGGCAGAAGGACGCGGGAAGGCGCAAGCGGATACTCTACGCAAGGCACGTACTACCACGCTCGCAAAACGTTTAGCCAGCCTTAGTCGTACGGCGAACGTACAAGAGGTTGCCGCACCAGAACTTCGCAAAGGCGACTATATATTAGTTGAGGCAGGCGACGCAATCCCAGGCGATGGCGAGGTTGTCGAAGGTGTAGCCTCCGTTGACGAGTCAGCCATCACGGGTGAGTCCGCACCTGTGATTCGTGAAAGTGGTGGTGACAGAAGCGCGGTGACAGGTGGTACGCGCGTGCTCTCTGACTGGATTATTATTCAAATCACAGCGAATCCAGGCGAGACATTTCTTGACCGCATGATCGCTCTTGTGGAAGGCGCGAACAGACAGAAGACACCGAACGAGATTGCACTCAACATTCTGATTGCAAGCTTGACCATCATCTTTGTCCTTGTGTGTGTCTCGCTTGAACCCTTTGCCATCTACTCTGGTCAAGCAGTCTCTATTACGGTCTTGATCGCCTTACTCGTCTGTCTTATTCCAACAACGATTGGTGGACTACTGTCCGCTATCGGTATCGCGGGCATGGACCGCATGGTACAACGCAATGTATTAGCAATGAGTGGACGAGCGGTAGAGGCAGCAGGCGACGTAGACGTATTGTTGCTTGACAAGACAGGCACAATTACCATCGGCAATCGTCAAGCATCACGCTTTGTGCCACTACAAGGTGTTGACGAGCGCGACCTTGCTCAGGCAGCGTTGCTCTCAAGCCTCGCCGACGAAACGCCAGAAGGCCGCTCCATCGTAGTGCTTGCGAAAGAAAAGTATGGCTTATCCGATGAGGCAATTTCTACGGCGAACTTCATCCCATTCTCTGCTCAAACGCGTATGAGTGGTGTTGACCTTGAGAATGGAACCGCTATTCGTAAGGGCGCGGGCGATTCTGTAGCAGCCTATGTTGCTGAAAATGGTGGCTCGACCAGTGACGAACTCAAAGGCATTGTCGAGTCTATCGCCAAAGCTGGTAGTACACCACTCGTGGTTGCGGAAATTCCTGGTGCAGCCAGTGGACAACGCACACAGGCACGTCTACTTGGTGTCATCGAACTGAAAGATATTGTGAAGAGTGGCATGCGCGAACGCTTTGACCAGTTGCGCAGCATGGGTATTCGCACCGTCATGATTACAGGTGACAACCCACTCACGGCGTCAGCTATCGCTAAAGAAGCAGGTGTGGATGACTTCCTGGCACAGGCTACACCTGAAACCAAGATGAAACTCATTAAAGAGCAACAGCAGGGAGGACGCCTCGTTGCGATGACTGGTGATGGTACGAATGATGCTCCAGCACTCGCACAAGCAGATGTCGGTGTGGCGATGAATACAGGCACACAGGCAGCAAAAGAAGCCGCCAACATGGTAGACCTGGACTCTAACCCAACGAAGTTGATCGAGGTTGTTGAAGTCGGAAAACAGTTGCTGATTACGCGTGGTGCGTTGACGACCTTTAGTATCTCCAACGACGTTGCGAAATACTTTGCCATCATTCCGGCAGCGTTTGCCGTCACCTATCCACAACTGAACGCGCTCAACGTTATGCGTCTGGCATCACCACATAGCGCAGTGCTTTCGGCAGTCATCTTTAACGCATTGATTATCATTTTCCTGGTACCGCTGGCACTTCGTGGTGTGAAGTATCGTCCACTTGGAGCAGGTCGCCTCTTGCGTGACAATCTCCTATTCTACGGTTTAGGTGGTATCATCGTTCCTTTTGTTGGTATCAAGATCATTGACCTGATCCTGCAAGTCCTACACTTAACCTTCTAGGAAAAACATGGGAGACTAGGGCACCCGCAAGGGGGATGCCCCTCCCATAGACGCGCATCGCGTGTCCTTACGTTATTATGGGAGGGGCATCCCCTTGCGGGTGCCCTAGTTCTAGCCTTTGAAAGATATCCCTGATGCAACAGGGAACACGAAAAAGAAAGTAATTCATTATGAAATCTATACAATCAACTGAGGAAGGTACTCCACAAGCTATCCCAGCAGTACCACGTCGCGTTGGACTTGTCGGCTACCTACGACCAGCAATAGCCATGATGCTGCTATTCACTATTATCACTGGATTTATCTATCCCGGCATTGTGACAGCACTGGCACAAGTAATCTTTCCCTATCAGGCCAATGGCAGTCTACATACCGTTAACGGAAAAGTCATTGGTTCCGACTTGATTGGTCAATACTGGACCTCTGGCAAGTACTTTCATGGACGCCCTTCGGCGACTTTGAGTACCTCAGGTTCAGCAGCACCGTATTCTGCAGACAACTCGTCGGCCTCAAATATAGGACCGACCAATGCTCAACTTACAGGTGGCAATGGAACGCAAGTTACCATAACGGCTGGTACACCGGTTCCTGCCAATGCAACACCCGTTGTAGGAAAGAAGAATACATACGACGTTCCTGGCACCTATGCAGGTGTACAAAATTATGCCGATCAATTCCGTAAAGAGAACAATCTTGCCGCCAACACGCCGCTACCTTCCGACATTGTAACGGCCTCTGGATCAGGACTAGACCCGGACATCTCTATCGAAGCAGCCAACTTACAGGTAAACCGTATTGCTCAGGTGCGTGGTCTTTCTGTAAGTCAGGTGCAAAGCATAGTGAATAATCATGTTCATGGACGCTTCCTGGGCATCTTTGGCGAGCCATACATCAACGTGCTGGAGTTGAACCTTGCCCTTGACGGAAAACAATAATGTTACGTTGAAACGCACTGTAGGGGCGCAATTGATTGTGTCCTTTGCAGTAGACATAGTTGTAGTAGTCTGTCAAAGTAGATTTATCAAAGGCAAGGGCACCCCCAAAGGGCTGACCCAACCAAACAACAAAAAGCCGGACAACACAAGTACAATGGGACGGGGAAA
>CAXUIS010000022.1:5913-13928 GCA_964250915.1 uncultured Ktedonobacteraceae bacterium
CCGCATCACCACCATGGTGTTGGGCCACGGGCACCCCTTGGCGGGTGCCCTAGTTCCGGTGACACATGACGTTTGACGAACTAGTAGGGCGCAGTTCATTACACCCTACAACTATGTCTACTGCTGTACAAACACCTTCCCAATATGATATACACCTATTAGGTATCATTGACATAGTACAAAACTTGTTCTTTGATGCTCCCCATTCACAACGCTACTAATTGTATGCAAGCTTTTCGTAGTGCGTCATCTTTAGGAAAATGGTTGCTAGCCTGTACCTTTACGTCACTGTCGATGAGAGAAAACAAAGCAATGGCTGAAGATGGAACTCCCAAAGTTACTACATTACACGAACTACTCGCAGACGCACCCATGAACTGGGGACGCTGGGGAGCTGATGATGAAGTTGGCTCGCTCAATTATCTTACCTCACAGGAAGTCTTACGCGGTGTGCAAAGCGTCAAGCAAGGCAAGGTCATTACTATCGGTATGGCGATAGGCAATAAGGGTGGTGATCCTGTATGGCCTGGACGTACTCCCGCGCAACACTTTATGACGCAAGACAAGAGCTATTATGCCAGTGGAAAACGCAGGCCCGCAGCTGGTGGGCTTGAGTTTGCCGACGATTTCGCCGCCATGTTCTTACAAGGCTCGACACAATACGATGCGTTGGGGCACGCTTGGTACGATGATAAAATTTGGAATGGGTACGATGCCAACACAACTTCGGGTGGCATGGAGAAGGATAGCGTCTATCCTATCGCTCAGCGTGGCGTCGTTGGACGTGGTATTTTGCTGGACGTTGCGCGCGCTCGGGGAGTCGATGCTTTGACAAAAGGCGAAGAGATTCACCTACCAGACCTGCTCGATACCGCCAAGAAGCAGGGTGTCACCATTGAGAAGCATGATATTCTCATTCTTAGGACGGGCTTCCTGAGTCTCTTCTTTACACAGGGGTCCGCCAAATTCTATGAACGCCCCTTCAATGAGCCAGGGTTAAGTTACACGAAAGAATTGGTACAGTGGTTCCATGATATGGAGATACCTGCCCTCTGTACTGACACTATCGCCAACGAAACCACCGTTCACAAGGAAACAGGTATTGCGTTACCACTTCACGCCGCGCTGATGCGTAACCTCGGTGTCGCGCTAAATGAGATTTGCGACCTGGAAGAGCTAGGGCAGTCCTGTGCGGCAGATAAACAATATACCTTCCTCTACACTGCAGCTCCCATTAAGTTCAAAAATGCAACAGGTGCTCCCGTGAATCCGGTTATCATCTTGTAGGGACCGATTCATCGCGTCCTTGTGGCGATTGACATACTAATACGCCCGACTCACGCGCTCGATGTCGGCCCCGATTCAGCGCGCCCTTGTGGGTGTGAAAACTCCAACAAGGACGCGATGAATCGGTCCCTACATCTAGCTCCTTACATTCTCCTCGTACATTTTGAATTGCAGGAAGCGATTTGATAGATCAGCGTCTTCAAGCGTGACACCTTGCATGGTTTGCTCAATCAAAAATTGATTGACCTTAGAGCTATCTTCGCCATTCTCTTTATAGAACGCCATTTGACGGTCGGCACCCGTTCCGCGTGAGTCATCCATTAACGCACGTAGATAGTTCATTTCTCGGCGGCTGCCAAGATCGTCCACCATCTCATCAACAAAATCTAGTAGTTCACGGATAGAGTCACGCATGCTAATAGAACGTCTCTGTGTGAAGTCTATGACCTCAGCATCCAAACCATAACGCATTGCGCGCCACTTGTTTTCGTCAATGTAGTCGCGCTTCAGCATCGCTACAGGTTTACCACGCTCATCCAGATAGGTCAATTTTGCGACCATCGCTTGACATAATGCAGCTATCGCTAGCGTGTCTTCTATCGTGGCAGGCATATCACAGGCGCGAAACTCGATGGTATCAAAGAACGGATGCGGGCGGATATCCCACCAGATTTTTTTGCCATTGTCGATACAGCCCATCTCAACTAAATCTTGCACATATGAATCAAAGTGTTGCCGTGACTCAAACACCTCTGGCATACCACTACGTGGAAAACGCTTCCATACTACCGAGCGATAGGACTTGATACCAGTCATGCGTCCCTGCCAAAAAGGAGAGTTCGAGGAGATTGCGATAAGTTGTGGCAACCACGTTCGCACCTGATTCATCACGCGCATAGCGAGTTCTTTGTTCTCTATCCCAACGTGCACATGCAAACCAAAGATAAGAATAGAACGTCCAACGTCCTGATACTCTTTTTCCAGTTCAATATAACGTTCACCATCGGTTCGCTCTTGATCGACCCACAATGCACTCGGATTTGTACCCGCGCTTACCAGTGCCAGTCCTTCCTCGTTGGCGAGCCGATTGAGTAACACGCGTAGTGTATGCAGTTCGGTGCGGGCGGCAGTTATATCGGGGAACACGTTTGAGATCAATTCCACTGTATTTTGCAGCATCTCTGGTTTAATCTGCTCCTCTAAGTACGGTGCTCCCTTTGCGAGAATGCTTTGTGCACACGAACACAATTCGCCTGATGCGCGCTTTACCAACTGAAATTCCTCTTCAATACCAAGTGAAAAACGATTCGCCATTCCTATACTCCTTGCATTGTTCGCTCTAACAAAAACGCGATCACGTCCTGCGTACTCTCTGTCTTCTGATAAATCGCCATTTGTCGATCTGCCCCTGTTCCTTGCTTATCGTCGAGCAGCGTGTGAAGATATGTTATCTCACGGCGGCTACCTAAATCATCTACCACCTCATCAACAAAATCCAGCACCTCACGGATTGAGTCACGCATGGGCAAGCGACGACGTAACGTAAAATCAACAACCTCCGCATCCAGACCATAGCGCATAGCGCGCCACTTGTTTTCCTCAATATAGCGGCTTTTCACAATGGGCACTGTTTTTCCCTGCTCATACAAACGCGCCAACTTTGCTACCAGTGCTTGACACAGGGCAGCGATACCTAAGGTATCCTCTATTGTCGAGGGCATGTCACAGACGCGAAACTCAACGGTGTCGAAATAGGCGTGTGGGCGGACATCCCACCAGATTTTCTTGCCATCGTCGATACAGCCCATGTCTATCAAGTCTTGTACATATTTATCAAAATGGTCCCAGGAAGGAAATACATAGGGTACACCGCTGCGTGGAAAGCGTTTCCACTGCACTGCACGATAGGACTTGAGACCTGTCATACGGCCTGACCAGAATGGCGCGTTAGTCGAGAGTGCCAGCAAGTGAGGCAACCATGTTCGCACCTGATTCATAATGGTAATCGCAAGGTCTTTATTTTCTACCCCGACATGCACATGCAGACCAAAGATCAGGTCGGACCGCACAACGTCCTGGTACTCCTGTGCCAATTCGATATAGCGTTCACCCTCCGTATTCTTCTGGTCACGCCAGGACGAACTGGGATGGGTACCCGCGCTAATGATAGCTAGTCCCTCTTCTTTGACAAGACGAGCGAGGGCAGCGCGTGTGTTCCGCACCTCCTGGCGCGCAACAACAATATTGGGTAAAATATTTGAAACCAATTCTATCGTTGATTGTGACATCTCCTGCTTGAGTTGTTCGCCAAGCGAGTCGGCCCCCTTCTCAATAATAGCGTCTGCGTAGGAACGTAACTCACCAGTCTGCATATCCACCAACTGAAACTCTTCCTCAATTCCCAGCGTAAAACGCGTCTCCATTGCTCACTCCTCAATCTGTTAGGGCAGAACTCTACTGCTATACCTTCTGGTACGTTTTAACCGACGATGAGGTTTCTAACTGTGCTAGGGGATATAACCAAAGTTTGTATAGCTTGAGATGTGAAATCAAAAGTCTCCTTCAGCAACCTGTAACACAGTCAGACCGAGACTTCGCCAAAGCTCTACAACTTGATTCCGGTCATCTAAAACGAACTTGATTGTATAATGTCCCTGCATATGCTGCTCGTATATCTCTCGCTTTACGATAGCATCTTTGCGGCTATCTCCTACTGAACGCATAAAAAGGGCGGTATACTGAATGCTGTGCTTTTGCAACCAGCGTTCGGTCTGAGATCGATGTTGCTCACTTCTGCCCGAAGCAAGCAGAATGGTATAGCCGTTCAGAAAGTACGTCTTGAGAATATCCGCCACTGGCTCATTCACAAGGTCCTCCTCACAACGAGACGCATCGTATGGATTGCGTCCATTGAGTAGCGCAAGCGTACCATCAAGATCACATATGATAGCAGTAGGCAACGAGGGATCGAACTCAAGCACAGGAGGCTTGGGCTGAAGAAAGTCACGATACATTTGTCGTATCACTCGTTCACCTACATAATTAGGACGCTTGCGGTCTCGCTGAATGCACGTCTCGACATCCACATCCGTGAAGTCTTTAATCTCGATGTTTGCCGTGTCGCTAACGAGAGCACGTATATCGCGCTCGTGCATTGGATGCAAATTTGTATCGTCGATCAACACGCTATACCCATGTTGAATAGCAGCGAGAATCAAAGCATTCCGTGCTTCGCGTATAAAAACTTCACGATGCTTACTGTGCTTTCCAATATCAAGCATGTCTCTAAGTTTGTCTTTACTTATGATCTTGTACTGACCATTATGCTTCTCTACCTGCTCTGCACACCACGTACTTTTTCCACTAGCAGGCAATCCCTTCACAATCACACACGTTGGCTTACCCATACTAATTTTCCTCATCTACAACGAAAGGCCGTGCCGCTTCTGGATAAAGGAGTTTCCAAATCATGTCTTGGTAGTTCTTTTTATCAAGCATTGCAAAGACAATACCGGGATAGTTCGCTTTTGTGACAATCATCGCTTGCTCTTTCCGTGTTGGAAGATGTTCTACACGGTTTACCACAACTCTACATTGCGCTTCAATAGCGTTGAAGCGTTGAATTAAGTCTTCACGCGTACGCTTCACCCACATATAGAACTCATCCGGGACTCGCTCTAAGAGTGGCTCTAATGACTGATTGGTACGCAGCAAATCCCAGATGACGCGAGCACTGACATGTGTAATAATGCGATGCAGACGTACATATTCCGCAAATTTCATTTTTACACGAAGCCCGCTCTCGAAACGCACGACAAAACCTTCGGCGTTTTCTTGTTCTAACTTCCTTAACTGTGTAATATCGCTGATGCCATCGAAACGTTTCACCAGAGGAAAAGGCCATGTATTCTTTAAAGCATCACTATGAATATCAATTTCTGCTCCTGTCTCTGTCACAATCACAGCAAGCAAAATCAGGTCTTCTTGCGTGCCATAATTTACGATGATGCGATTCTCAGGATACACGATCTCGAAAAGATACGTGTAATCAGACTGAAAATGAAAATCACTGTATCGCTCTTGTAGGATACGGTTTGCACGTATCGCTTGTTCACTTGTAAAGCTACCACGAGTAGCAATCTGCGGTTTGTCGTTTAACACGAACAGAATACCAAGCGAGCCATCCATTTTCTCTGTTACGGTAAATGGCTCTAACGGAAGTGGTTCTGTAATCTCCTCATAATTAAAGAACTTCTCAAATGCACGTGCAACAACGGTTCCATCTAGGTGAGTGATAAGTCCACGACATAAAAGCGTTTCAGGTGTCCAATAGTGTTCGTACTGTGTCTTTGGTGTATAATTCCAGATGAGAAGATCAGCAGTAGGATGAGGACGTGCTATAAGGTAGCCATCTTTTACAAGCGATTGTAACACTTCAATATCTACTCGCATATGTTCGTCCTCTTTACAAATCGCAAAGTCTTAGCTGTGTAACATCTTTTGCAAAGTATAACACGAAACGATTTCTTTGTATCACTGAAAATAAATATGGGTCTCCATCCTTTAGGGAAAATTGATGAACAAGGATGGAGACCCATATTTATTTGTCTGCTGGAAGGACATGATATAATAACCTCGATAAGCTATTTACTACATAGGAGGAGCCTGCTATGCGCTTACAGGGAAAAACAATTGGCTATTTTGTTGCTGAAGAGGTGGAAGACCTGGAATTTTGGGTCCCTGTCATGCGGCTCCGCGAAGAGGGTGCAAAAGTCATTGTGATTGGTCTGACTACAGAGACGGTTCATGGTAAACATGGTTTAGCGATGACACCGGATGTAAGCATCGAAGAAGCTCCACACGCAAATGAGCTAGATGGATTGGTGATTCCAGGCGGTTGGGCACCCGACAAACTGCGACGCAGTGCTGGCGTACTGCAGTTGATCCGTGACATACACGGGCAAAACAAGATTATTGGCACCATCTGTCATGGTGGGTGGGTTCCTATTTCCGCAGGCATTCTTAAAGGACGTAAGGCGACAGGCTCGACTGGTATCAAAGATGATATTACGAACGCGGGCGGCATCTGGATCAACGAAGCTGCATTCCGCGAGGGCAACATGGTTTGGGGACGCGTAGTAGAGGATATCCCCGATTTTTGCCGCGAACTTGTGGCGGCATTTGCAGAATAATAACGACAGGAAATAACACAGGGACGCGCTCATTGCTTCGCTCGTGCTGAGGACGCGATAAATCGGTCCCTACCAATCCGAGGAAAATTATAGAGGTGATACCGTATGAGCACATTTCTGAATGCACTTTCCCAGCGTGTTTTGATCTACGATGGCGCAATGGGCACAAATATACAACGCTACTCGTTGACCGCCGAAGACTACGGCGGTCAATCTACAGAAGGCTGTAACGAATATCTTGTCCTCACCAAACCCTCCGTCATCGAAGAGATTCATGAAGGCTTTCTTGCCGTTGGTTGCGATATCATCGAGTCTGACTCATTTACAGCTAGTCGCCTCAAGTTGGATGAATACGGTATCGGGCATCTCACTAAGGAAGTCAATCTTACCGCCGCACGCCTCGCTCGTCGCCTCGCCGATAAATATAGCACACCGGAACAACCACGCTTCGTCGCTGGCTCTGTTGGTCCAACAGGTATGTTACCCTCATCTGACGACCCAACGTTGAGCAATATCACTTATCAGCAGTTAGTGGAAATCTTCCGTGAACAGTCCTTAGCATTGCTTGAGGGTGGTATTGATGTATTTCTCATCGAGACCAGCCAGGACATTCTTGAGGTTCGCGCCGCAATTACAGGTATGCGTAAGGCCATGCAAGAGATAGGGCACACCGTACCTATTCAAGCGCAGGTATCACTTGATACAAGTGGACGCATGTTGCTAGGCACAGATATCGCGGCAGTTATGAATACGCTTGTCGCGTTGCGTGTAGATATCGTCGGCCTTAACTGTTCCACCGGTCCTGACTATATGCGTGAACCAGTGCGCTATCTGGCTGAGAACTGTCCTTTGCCTATCTCAACCATTCCAAATGCTGGCATTCCATTGAATGTGAATGGACTTGCGGTTTACCCAACGGAACCGGAGGCGATGGCGGTAGCTCTGCGCGATTTCGTGACAGAGTTCGGTGTCAACATCGTTGGTGGGTGTTGTGGCAATAGTCATGAGCACCTACGTGCAATTGTCAAGGCATGTCGGCCCGTTCAACGCCACGCACGCCCAATCGCGGACAACAATTTCACACAAAAAGACTTCAAGCATATCACACCATCGTTCGTCACAAGCGGCATTCGCGCAACCTCGTTGACACAAGACCCTGCACCGATGATTGTTGGTGAACGCGTCAATGCACAGGGTAGCCGTAAAGCGAAACAAGCATTGCTCAACGATGATTATGATACAGTGCTGAGTATCGCGCGCGAACAGGTTGAAGGCGGAGCGCATACGCTTGATGTGCAGGTAGCCTTGACCGAGCGCACCGATGAACCAGAACAGATGGCGAGAGTTGTCAAAAAGCTTTCAATGGGCATTGAGGCACCCCTGGAAATTGATAGTACTGAAGCCAACGTAATTCAGGCCGCACTAGAGGTTTACCCAGGGCGTGCAATTATCAACTCGGTCAATATGGAAACCGGACGGCAGAAAATTGACAGTGTTGTGCCAATGGCGATTGAGCATGGCTCGGCTGTTGTTGCC
>CAXUIS010000022.1:14028-33064 GCA_964250915.1 uncultured Ktedonobacteraceae bacterium
GTCTTTGGCGATGTACACGATATCGGCAAAAATCTTGTCAATACGATTCTGAGCAACAACGGCTTTACCGTGTACGATCTCGGCAAACAGGTTCCCCTGAATACAATCATCGACAAGGCTATCGAGGTAAACGCCGACGCCATCGGTCTCTCCGCTTTGCTTGTTAGCACTTCAAAGCAGATGCCGCTGTGTGTTAAAGAACTGCATAAGCGCGGTCTGAACTTTCCAATTATTGTGGGCGGTGCCGCGATTAATCGTTCTTATGGACGCCGTATTCTTTTTGTCGATGAACAAACACCTGACGCGTTACCAGTAGCATATGATCCGGGCGTCTTCTACGCCAAGGATGCGTTTGAGGGCTTGGAAATTGTTGATAAGCTTACCAATCCACAGGTAGACCGGAGCGCGTTTGTGCAGCACAATAAAGATGAGGCATTGCACGAACGCCAAAAAAAAGCTACAAAAACAAATGAAGTACAACTCGTCGAACGTACTGATGCAGAAACACCTTCTACCAGTATCGTGCCTGCGTTCACACTTCCTACGCCACCCTTCTGGGGACCACGTGTGCTAGAGCGCATTGGTTTAGAAGATGTCGCGGAATGTATGGACCTTAACACCCTCTATCGACTCCATTGGGGTGGAAAGGCACATGGGGCTGAGTTCAATCGGCTTATCGACGAGGATTTTCGTCCGCGCTTGGAGCGTATGATGCGTGAAGCGCGTCAGCAACGCTATCTGCAACCACGTGTGGTGTATGGTTACTTCCCATGTCAATCATTTGGGAACGAACTTATCGTATACGATTATAAGGAACTACAAAAAAACGGTAGCCATAAAGAGGGCACCCGTTTCCGCTTCCCGCGTCAGGAGGAGCGTGAACGCCTGTGCCTTGCCGACTACTTCTCCTCAGTCGAGAGCGGCAAGCTAGATGTCGTCGCGCTACAAGTCGTGACGATGGGCAAGCCCGCAAGCGAAGCCATTGATAGATTACAACAAGCTGGCGACTATTCCGAAGCCTACTTTGTGCATGGCCTCGCCGTCGAAATGGCAGAAGGACTCGCCGAATATACAAACCGCATTATTCGTCATGAATTGGCACTTGATGACTTAAGGGGACGCCGCTACAGTTGGGGCTATCCAGCTATTCCTGATCTTGCCGATCATGAGAAGGTGTTTCAATTGCTGCCCGTAACAAGTTCCATCGGTGTTGAGCTAACCGAGGCACATCAACTCGTGCCGGAACAATCAACCGCGGCTATCATCGTACACCATCAGCAAGCAAGCTACTTCGCAGTGAGAACGGCAGCAGAGGCTGCTAGAGTGTAAACTGATGAAAGTACTATCATTTGTTCGCCACGAATGTTGATTTGTGGGTTAAATGATGGTACACTCTTGCCAAGCGAGAAAGAGATAAGAGGGCAAGAACACATTATGATAGATGCATTAAGAGAGACGTTTAACGAAGTTGCACAGCTTCCTGAAGACGAGCAAAAACATATTATCGAACTTATAAGGCTGGAAATAGCTTCTGAGAAGCACTGGCAACTCCTCTTCAATGATTCTCGTTCTGAAACTACTCTTGAACATATGGTAGCTGAGGCACTTGCAGAGGACGCCGATGGAGAAACAGAGGACATTACTGGTGATAGCTTCCTCTCATGAAATCGAAGCGTACAAAGCAATTCCATGCATTGTTTGAAGAGTTACCAGCGTCAGTACAAAAACAAGCCGATGAAGCTTATCGGCTCTTTAGATTAAATCCTTCCCATCCCAGTTTGTCTTTTAAGCAAGTTAGTTCTAAAGGTCCTACTTATTCAGTACGAATAGGTCTTCACTATAGAGCACTTGCTGTCCGTAAACCAGACTACTTTCTCTGGTTCTGGATTGGCACACATGCAGATTACGATAAAATACTTTCTCGGCTGTAGCCAAGAAAGTATCAAAGGCGAACGATTGTGCCTATCGTGGTCCACCATCAGCAAGCTACTCCTCAGTAGCTTATCCAACATTGACTGCATGCATTTGAGAAGAGGTTAACATTTTGCTTTCCCTCTTCTCAAGAGCTAGTGTATACGTTCATAGTGACGACGAGCTTTTGCTCGATTGCCACATCCCTCCATATCACACCATCGTCGTTTATGATTTCTACTTGTGTCTACGAAAAGCCAACCACAGCCATCATTTTCTGGACACTCCTTGACACGCATAAGGTCTTCGGAGATCAAAAGTTCTGCAGATGAACGTGCAACAGACCAGAGTACAGTATCAAGTGCAGAGTTACTACCCTTTCTTGCTTCTTGAAAGATCATGTGTGACAGTACGCTTATTTACGTTGGAACGCTGCTCGCTGACGACAAGCAGAGCAATGAGAAGGCCAACTACAGCAAGTCCTGCCCCAGCGTAAAATGCCCATCGAAAACCATCAACGAGAGCTGCTGTTGCTATATGCGTTCCTTGCGTGAGGGTGCTAGTACGTGCATCAGCAATTGTTACAAGAATGACTAGTCCTACTGCAGTGCCAATCTGAATCGAGGTATTCAGCAGACCTGAAACCAGTCCTCGCTCCTCAATGCTTACCCCTTCAGTCCCCGCAACCGTCGTCGCAACCTGCGTTATTGCTAGACCAAGGCCAAGAAAGATGAGTCCAGGAAGCAAGGTGCTGAAATAGCTGCTATTGACGGAGATGCTAGCGAGGAATAACAACGCAATGATGAGCGTACCCATGCCTACGAGCATAGTGCGCTTCTGACCAAGCCAGTTTATCAACCGTGTACCAAGTGCTGAACCACCAATGATGGCAAGATTCGTTGGCAGGAAGGCAAGACCAGTGAGTATGGATGAATACCCACGAACTTGTTGCATATATAATACGAAGAAAAAGATGGGCGTATTGGCGACAGCAGTAAATGCCAAGGTGACGAGATTTGCACCGAGAAGGGTACGCTGACGAAAAATGCGTAGGGGCACGAGGGGATGAGTGAGACGTGACTCAAAGAGACCAAAGACAACAAGCAAACCGAGTGCGAGGAGGAGAAGCCCCCCTGTCTGGAATTGGACGAAACTGCTATGCTCTGCCTGAGAAAGCCCATAGACGAGCAGAACAAGGCACGTCGTCGCAATGATTGCACCTACAACGTCAAGATATTTGGCTGAGGTCTGCTTGCGGTGTTCAAGAAGCACTATAGGAGCAAGGACGAGCGCGAGTACTGCGATAGGCACACAGAGAAAGAAGATCCAAGGCCAACCCAAGTTATTGGCGAGGACACCACCCAGCAGAACGCTAAGAATTCCGCCTAATGCACCTGCTGCGCCCCATATACCAAGTGCCCAGTTACGCCCAGTCCCTTCAGCAAAGGTGTCGGTGAGCAAGGCTAGAGCAGCAGGAGTGACAATTGCTGTTCCTAGCCCCTGTGCGGCACGAGATACAATGAGCATTAATTGAGACGATGAAAGGCCACACCCAAGCGAAGCTACGGCGAAAAGAGCCATTCCAATCATAAAAAGGCGACGATGCCCAAAGAGGTCAGCCACACGACCTGCCAGTAAGAGAAAACTTCCAAAGGCTAACGCATTTGCGCTTAGTACCCACTGAAGATTTTCCTGAGAAAATCCGAGACCGCGTTGAATAGTTGGAAGCGCAATAGAGACGATTTGCAGATTGAGCACACCTACAAACTGTGCTGTGCAGAGAAGTGCAAGTGTTGCCCACGCTCGTGTAGAAGTATACTTCCTTTCTGACTCAGAAGCATTGTACACCGTTTTCTGTGTCCTGTTTTCGGTCATCTTCGGATTCCTCCTGATGAAGAGTTGCTGTTTACATAATCCATTTCTTAAACGTAATACTATTGCGAGCTACAATAGCTTTAACCGTAATATACCTATTCATCCATTACGAGTCAATATATACTTTGACCGTAATTTATTTTAGAAAGGAACGTTTATGCCTAGACAAAGTGCAAACAAGAATATTGTAGGAAAGAGGGAGCATGTGAGAGCACTTCTCAAAGGGAAGAGTAAAGAGGAAGAAAATCCATCTCATGTGCTTGAGACATATAGACGATTTTCACGTCTTTCAGGAGGACATCTTTGTCTCGATTTTGTAAACACGGTTGAACCACGCGTTGGCAACAATCCTCACGATGTTCTTACAACATATGCTGACCTTGTTCTATGGAGTCACTATGTAGGACTCCTGTCCGAAGAGAAAGCGAACACGTTGTTAAAGGAAGCACAGTCACGTCAGAAGGATGCCACTGCTGTCTTCGCAAAGGCAATGAACTTACGTGAAGCTATCTATTCCATCTTCTCTACACTTATTCAACACGCTTCTCTGTCCTCCTCCGATCTTGACACGTTGCGGAGGCTATTTGTCGAGACTATGACTCAGGGGCACATTGAAGAAACACCACAAGGCATTGAATGGCAATGGAGTTCAGAAGAGAGTAACCTAGAGCAACTGCTCTGGCCTCTGAGTCGTTCTGCTATAGAACTGCTTACCTCTTCTGAAGTCACGAGAGTAAAAGAGTGTCCTCATTGGGAAGGTGGATGTGGATGGCTCTTTTTAGACCGAAGCAAGAATGGAAGCAGACGATGGTGTAGCGATGAAGAATGTGGAAGTTTGATTCGTATGCGACGGCTGTATGCTCGTAAGCGAACGAGCAAGAATATACAATAAGGACAAGGATAGGACTTCTTTTGTAGGGCTTCAAGCGTAATAGGTACAAGAGAACACACAAGTTACTAGAGATGACTTCGTGAGAGATATAAAAACTAGTTCACATCTCTCGTAAGCTATGTTATACTACTTCCATACATAAAAGCTATACACTACTTACATTGTTGGAGAGAATTGTGCATCAACACTTTAGAACGCGGTTCTGTACCTGTCGTTACGTTCATAGAGGTAGCAGAAAGTAGCTCAGCCCTCTGTGAACGTTAATATATCGTGCTCTCCAACAGCAACATCCAATATTCCTGTTTTCCGCACGTCTCCCCTGCCTGAGCTACTGAAACATTCCAGACCTTCCTAGCAAGAATATATTCCAGAGGAGATTTGCTTATTATGTCAACGCCTACCGCAAAACCTATCTACCTATATAGCACACTCAGCCGAAGCAAAGACCTGTTTACACCACTCAATCCAGCACGAGTTGGCATCTATTCGTGCGGTCCCACCGTCTATAAAGATATTCACCTCGGCAACTTTCGCACGTTCATTATGACCGATTGGGTCCGCCGTATGCTCGAATACAACGGCTACAACGTGTTTCTTGTTAGCAACATCACTGACGTTGGACACCTGCAAAACGATACCGACGAGACTGGCGAAGATAAGTTAGAGCATGAGGCGCGCTTAACGGGTCGTAATGCCTACGATATCGCGGCCTTCTACACAGAGCAATATCTGCGCGACTCTGATGCACTAAACATTCTGCCACCAAACCTACGTCCGAAGGCAACCGAGCATATACCAGAGATGCAGGCAATGACTGAGGAACTGATAAAGCAGGGACATGCGTACACGACAAACGGCAACGTGTACTACAATGTCAGTAGCTTCCCCAGTTATGGGCAACTTTCCGGCAATACCGTTGAGAACCTGCGTACAGGTGGACATGGACGTCAGCAGATGGAGGTTGCCGAAGATAAACACGCGCCCGAAGACTTTGCGCTCTGGAAACATGGGAGCGAAGATCGACAAATGAATTGGGAGAGTCCGTGGGGTACGGGCTTCCCTGGTTGGCATATCGAATGCTCGGCAATGGCGACAAAATACCTCGGCGAACAATTCGATATTCATACAGGTGGCATTGATCTGCGCTTTCCACACCATGAAGATGAGATTGCACAAAGTCAGGGTGCGAGTGGGAAACAGCCAGTACAGGTCTGGATGCACGGTGAGCATCTTGTTCTTGGTAGTGTAAAAATGTCGCGCTCGACTGGTAATGGTTTACTTCTGAGCAGATTGCAAGCGCAAGGCATTGACCCGATGGCCTATCGTTACCTCTTGCTTACGGCCCATTATCGCTCGAAGCTGAACTTCACCGATGATTCGATTATCGCCGCCCAGAACGGATTGAACAACTTACGCGCCGATATTGCCTCACTTCCTGCCGTCGCAGCATCATCTACACAGCAGCAAAGTTGGTCAACAGAGGCACAACAGGTTCATGATGCCTTTCAGCAAGCTATCAACGATGACCTGGATTTGCCAACAGCCTTGAGCTTGACGCGTGAGGTTGCACGCAACAACAAAATCGCGCCCGAAGAGCGACACCGACTCATCCTGGATTTCGATCGAGTGTTAGGGCTACGCCTCGATACTGTCGAAGCAAATGCCCCACGAATATTGAATGATGAGGTACTCGCTTTAGTCCATCAGCGTGATGAAGCTCGTACTGCACGCAACTGGAAACGTTCCGACGAGATACGCGATATGCTCAAGGCCGAGGGATATGAGGTACGCGATACACCTAAGGGCACCGAAGTATTGTAGGGGTCTAATTCATTACACCCTGTTAGCAGCGTAACATGTTAGAGAGGGTTGAAATGTTTCTCATGTCCTCCGGCATTTGTGCGTGGCTAACAAGGTGTAATGAATTAGACCCCTACAGATGGCTCAATTTCGTCTACTGTCTATATTATTGAAGGAGACATATTATGGCGTCGTGGTGGCAGAAAACAGCACTCACAGCAGCTGGTATTGCGGGAGTTGCAGGCGCGGCATATGGCGCATATTATGCCTTCACGCATCGCCCTCTGCCGAAGACCAAAGGCAAGCTTCATTTGCAAGGCTTGCATGAACCCGTTGAAGTCCTCACAGACTCCTATGGCGTACCTCATATCTACGCGCATAACGAGGACGATCTCTATTTCGCGCAAGGTTACATGCATGCACAGGAACGCCTATGGCAAATGGAAGTCAATCGGCGCGTCGGTTCAGGCCAACTCTCTGAACTATTTGGGCCTATTGCGGTAGAAACCGACCGTTTCTGTCGTCGCCTCGGTATGCATCGCTCAGCAGCCGAAGAGGTACAACGACTCTCCGCGCACGACCACCGCGTCCTTGATGCCTATGCGTTGGGTGTCAATGCATTCATTGAAAACAACTTCCATCGGCTACCTGTCGAGTTTACGCTGCTTGGCTTCAAGCCAGCACCGTGGAGTCCTGCTGACACCATTCAGTGGTCAAAGATGATGGGTTGGAATCTTGGCGGCAACTGGGAAACAGAGCTTATCCGCGCTCGTATCGTCTCAAGAGTTGGCCCCGAACGTGCCGCACAACTAGAGTCCGGCTATGATGCACAACATCCACTTATTGTTCCTTCGGGCGTGTCTTATCAAGGCGTCAATCTTGGTTTGCTGGAACAATATGAGCAACTCAAGGAACTCAGCGGCTTTGGTATGCTTGGTGGAAGTAACAACTGGGTTGTAGATGGCACAATGACCGCGACAGGTGCGCCCATTCTCTGTAACGACCCGCACCTTGGGCAGGCCGCCCCCTCTATTTGGTATGAATGTCATCTTGTCGTAGGAGATATCGACGTAGTTGGTGCAAGCTTCCCCGGTGCCCCTGGCATCGTCATTGGACACAATCAGCACATCACGTGGGGCGTCACCAACGCGGTCTCCGATGTGCAAGACCTGTACATTGAGAAGTTCAACCCCCAAAACCCGCACCAGTACGAGTTTCAGGGCCAATGGGAGAATGCAACCGTTGTACATGAAGAGATTCGTGTCAAAGGACAAAAAGAGCCACTCGTGGAAGAGGTGTTTATCACACGTCACGGTCCTATTTTGACCAGTATGCTCCCATATACGGATGGAACGAGTCAGAACGGAACAGGCACGCCACAAGAACTTCCGCTAGCATTGCGCTGGGTTGGACTAGAACAGTGTAATATTCTTTCCTCAATCCTAAAGATTAATCGCGCCGCAAACTGGCAAGAGTTCCGCGACGCTTTGCGCGATTGGGACGTGCCAGCACAGAACGTTATCTACGCGGACAAAGAGGGCAACATCGGCTATGTCATGGCAGGGGCGATTCCTATCCGTGCGAAAGGACAAGCATTACTACCTTCACCAGGATGGACGGGCGAATACGAGTGGACAGGACTTATTCCGTTCGACGAATTACCACAAAGCTACAATCCAGAGCAGCATTTTATTGTGACGGCAAATAACCGCGTTGTAGATGATACCTATCCCTACTACATCACTAACGAATGGCTGAATGGCTACCGTGCCCAGCGTATTACAGACTTACTGACGCGAAAGCATAAGCTTACACCAACAGATATGGCAAGCATTCAGGCGGATCAGTACTCGCTCCCAGCAGTCGAAATAGTCCCATATGTACTTGCCATAGATACCACAACAACGTTAGAAAAATCTGTACAAGATATCTTACGTAGTTGGGACTTCGTACTTGCCCCAAAAAGCGCAGGGGCAGCTATCTACACAACATTCTTGAGACGCTTAGAGTTTCTAGTACTCAGTGCCGCGCTTGGTACTGACGAGACGTTATTGCAAGCGTACTTGGGAAAAGGGACGAATATCCTTGCTTCTGCTAACGGTTATGCCAGTCGCGGCAAACCACTGCTCATTCGTATGCTCAAGACACAGGATGATACATGGTTCACTACTTCAGTTATTCCCAATGGTCCTACAACCTGGAAAGAAGCTCTAAGTCGTGCATTTACCGCGACGGTTGAAGAATTGCATGAGACATTGGGCGATGACCCGACGCGCTGGCAATACGGAGCTATCCATACAATGACCTATAACCATACGCTAGGCAGTGTCAAACTCTTCGCTTCATTCTTTAATCGAGGACCGTTCCCTGTTGGTGGCGATATTGATACCGTCAACATGGGTGCGTCGTTGCCTCACGATCCCACAACAGTGATCACTGTTCCGTCGTATCGTCAAATCGTCACACTCGCGGATATGAACAACTCCCTTTCAGGACATGCACCCGGACAGTCAGGACATCCCGCGAGCAAGCACTATGACGATTTTATTTCGATGTGGCTTTCTGTCGGTCATCATCCAATGCTTGCAAACTCCGAACAAATTGAAGCTCATACGCAAGGCATATTGCATATGGTTCCCAGGACATCATAGACTCTCAAAAGGTCAAAACTTGACGGTTTCAAGATATGTTGTTGATCTTGTAGATGTATACTTTTTATAAGAGAGCCGTTCTTTGCTTTTTTCTTTATTCATGTTCTTTTCAGCTTCTTGCTGTAATCTCTCTTTGAGAATATTCACAAAATCGTACAAGAATGTTTTGACCTCTTCTAATGGGAGCTACAATGCAAAAAAATACACGTCCTGTTTCCATACAGCAGTGGGTACTCTTACCATTGCGTCTCTTTCTTGGTATCACCTTTATCTATGCAGGCATTCAGAAGATTATGGACCCACAGTTCTTCCAAACATCTGCATCAGGCTACATTGGGCGTCAGATCTCGCGCTTTGCGCTTGGCTCACCCATTCATGGGTTACTTACATCACTCGCTGAGCCACACGCTAAATTCTTCGGTATCCTGATCATCTTTGGAGAAATTGCTATTGGCCTGGGTACGCTCTTTGGCTTTCTATTCAGACCGGCCGCGTTCTTTGGGGCACTCCTTAGCTTACTCTTTTTTCTCTCTGCATCATGGCATGTCTATCCATACTTCTACGGAGCAGATATTGTCTTCACTTTTGCATGGCTTACTCTCATGCTCAGTGGCCCAACACACACAGGTCTACCATCGCTTGATGAAATTCTTTCCCTACGTCTCTTGCAAGCTGCTCCTGTACAGTATCAACAACGGGTAGCCCTATCTCTCAGCATTATCTTAGGCACAATAGGCAGGCAAGAACCCATCCGCACAGACGATATTGTAAACTCAACACCACAACGTCAGCCACAAAGACAAAGCCGCTATAGCGTTATCATGCAACAGAGAGCGGCACAGAGAGAAACACGACGCACCTTTTTATGGGGAGCCTTGACAGGTGGAGCAGCAGCATTAGGCGTCTTTGCCGTGAGTTACGCACTCCGTATTCTAGGTAGTGGTTCTGACGAAACAACGGCCGCTGGTACAAACAACGGTGGAGCGGTTACAACACCTCCCACATCAACTCCATCAGCTGGTACAGCAACAACAAGTAGTACGCCAGTGGCAGGTCGTATTGCACAAGTGAGTGCAGTCCCCAAAAATAGTGCTGTTTCGTTTACCATTCCATCATCAGGTGATGCTGGTGTGCTTGTCCATTTAAACAACGGACAATTTGTCGCCTATGATGCTCTTTGCACACATGCAGGTTGTCAGGTAGACTATGACCCCAGTAGTCAACTATTGCAATGCCCCTGTCATGGAGCAGCCTTTGATCCCGCGAAAAACGCCGAAGTTGTCAATCCACCCGCTCCCACACCCCTCGCGTCCGTAAAAATTACGGTTGACAGTGCAACAGGGGCTATAACCCTGGCATAATAGGAAAAAATGTTGATGAAGGCATGCCTTCATCAACATTTTTTCCTACTGTTACTCTACCACTTGACAGAACCTTTGCAGGCAGCTATACTCAATATAGCAAATAGTTATGCGAGGTGTGTGATGAATCTAGCGGAGAAGATGAAACATCTACGAGCGGTCGAAGGCGACTTGCGCGGCTACAATCGACCAATGACTCAGGTTGAGGTTGTCAAAGCCATGCAGGAAGAACTGGGTGTCAAGGTAAGTCAGGCATACCTATCTCAATTGGAACGCAACAAACGGCTTCACCTTACAGCATCTAGCCGCGATGTCTTGTCGCGCTTCTTCAAAGTTCATCCAGGTTATCTCATCAGTGATCCACCCGATTACAGCACTGACCTTGTAACCGAAATGGAATCCGACGGAGACCGACTGGGTACGTGGCTTGCCGCAAGTGCCCACGAGTGGCATACAGAACCGGACGCACAAATTTTTCTGCAACAGTTGGCTGACACGGTAGAGCCTCGTCGCTACCTGAAGCTTTTCAATAAACTGATGCACTTATCTATAGACGAACTCGAAGCGATTGTAGAAGCGGTGACAACCGTAAGTACCGATATTGATTAACACGTATTGTAATTTTCCGTACTTCTTGCGTCTACATATATAGACACGGAATTCTTAGCCAGTATATACAAACATGTAAGCTTAACATGTATGGCTATCAGTATTTTTGAGCTATACAGAGGAATGAAAATCATGCATCAGAAGGGACCTGCTACTCATCGCCATGTTCTCGGTCGCAGTCCACTACTACAACGTCATCCGGTCCTTACGCCAGTAGTCCTTCTTTGTAGCTCTCTTCTACTGGGTGTTACGAGTATCTTCGCGGATGCCGTATTTTCAGTACTTACACTCTTTGGAGTGCCCGTAGGCACGCTTGTTCTGCTTTGCGTATTAGTCGCCTTTGTCTTGGGAATTGCTGGTGTGCTCGCAAGCATCATTGGTATCCTCGAACAAGTAGATCGCTATTGCTCTACAACAGAGACATCGGTACTTACGTTTTTACGGCTAAAGGAGCAAACCTATGCCAATCGCAACTGATCCACTTTCGTTAGTATTCATTGCCTGTTTTCTCTTTGGGTTACTCTTCCTGGTCGCGACTACCCTTTTAGGAAGCGTTGGACATGGTACGCATGCTGGTCATGGTGTTCATATTAGTACACACGCGGGGCATGTGAGTGCAGGGCATCATACACATCTCACTCACACCACACATCAAGCAGGCAAGGGGTCTCTCGCTAAAACCAATAATGGAGCACAGAGCAAATTCTCATTATCCACATATGCTAATCCTACTGCTATTGCTTTGTTCGCGTTGGGGTTTGGCTTCTTCGGCTATATCTTTCACGATACTGCTGGCTTCATGCTACCCCTTACAATTGTTCTTGCCGTAGTTGGTGGCTTGATTATCGCAGCACTCTTACTCGCTCTTCTTGGTCGTGTCTTTGGTGACAGTGAAGGTGAGACAATTCAGGATGTTTCAGACCGCACGGGTCTCTTAGGAAAAGTCAGCACGACGATTCAAGAGCACGGTATTGGTGAAGTACTCTATGTCTCGCCCGGCGGTATGCGAAAAAGTGTTCCTGCCCGAAGTATTGATGGACGACGTTTGGAACGCGACTCAGAGGTTGTCGTTGTGAACTATCAGCGCGGTGTTGCCGAAGTAGATACTTGGGATCACTTTGTAAATCATGAAGATTCCGAAGGAGTTTCATCCGATCATGAATCGGATGAGGCAGAAATGGCCGCATTACGTATGTTACTTGAGGAACCAGAGGAAAAAGATAGCCAATTTGTTATGCGAAAAGATACTCAAAAGGAGTAAATTTGTATGGATCCTCTTCTATTAACTGGTATTGGTGTTGTTGTACTTATTATTGTTGTCTTAATGTTATTCCGTATAGGCGGTAGTCTCCTCCGTAAGGTTGGACCGAACCAAGCTCTGATCGTTTATGGACAGGGTGGAACCAAGGTTATTACAGGTGGCGCACAGTTCGTCATTCCTTTGTATCAACGTGCCCAAGAATTTCCGCTTGAATTGATGTCCTTCGACGTGGCACCTCCACAAGACCTGTATACATCACAGGGTGTAGCAGTTAACGTTGAGGCAGTGACACAGATTAAGGTCCGCTCGGATGAGCAAAGCATCAAAACTGCTGCCGAACAGTTCTTGAGCAAACCTCAGGAAGACCGCGAGAACCTGATCCGTCTCGTTATGGAAGGTCACTTACGTGGCATCGTTGGTCAACTTACGGTTGAAGACCTTGTGAAGGACCCGGAAAACGTTGGCGGCAAGATGCTCAAGACCGTCACTCCCGATATGGATAAAATGGGCTTAGAGGTCATCTCGTTCACCATCAAAGATGTACGCGACAAAAATGACTACATTGCAAACATGGGTCGTCCACAGATCGTCGAGAACCGCAAGCGGGCCGATATCGCCGCTGCCATCGCCGCACGCGATACACAAATCCAGCAAGCAAACGCATCCCGCGAAGCTGCTGTTGCTAAATCGTCAGCCGATCAAGAGCGTGTGAAGGCTGAAACAGAGTCACTCGCACTTCAGGCCGCCTCACAACGTAACCTGTCTCTGAAAAAAGCCGAGTTCGATGGCGAGGTCAAACGCCAGCAGGCAGCCGCCGACAAAGCGTATGACATTCAGGCCAACGTCTCGCAACAGCAGGTTGTCGCCGAAGCAATTAAGGTGACAGAGATTGAAAAGATCGCGCAGATCAAAGTACAACAAGCCGAAATTCAACGCCGTGAACTAGAGCTACAAGCGACGGTGCAAAAGTCGGCAGAGGCCGAACGTCGCCGCGTCGAGACCGTTGCGGAAGCCGAGCGTCAACGTCTCACATTGGAAGCACAAGGTCAGGCTGATGCATCAAAGGCTCGCGGTCTTGGTGATGCTGATGCGAACCGTGCTAGAGGTCTTGCGGAAGCCGATGTTGTTCGCGCTAAAGGTCTCGCCGAGGCAGAAGTCATCCGTGCAAAAGGTGAAGCTGAAGCTGACGCCATGAAAGTTAAGGCTGCCGCGTTCCACGAATACAATCAGGCTGCAGTGTTGGATAAGCTCCTCACGAACATGCCAGAAATCGTGCGTGCCATTGCTGAGCCACTGAGCAAGGTTGATAAGGTCACAATTGTCTCCACAGGTAATGGTGCCGACGGGAGTGGCATTGGTGCGGGTCGTCTCACAGGTGATATCGTAAACATGGTCGCCCAAGTACCTGCACTCTTTGAATTGCTGAGCGGAACACGTATCGGTGATTTGATGAACAACATTCCTGCGTTGACAAATCTTGAAACTCAGCATGGCACAAATGGTAATGGTACCAAAAGTGTTCATGTCAATGGGAAAGTAAGCACAATTGACGCAACATCACTTGACAACAAGTAATGAGCGGACAGGGAGACCCCAGCCGCATTTGGGAAATGATGAAGGCAGCGGTCTCCCTGTTCACCGTTATTTCGTATCTTTTAGTAGATGTACGAATCTGAACGCCATGTTTCGTATACAACTAACAAGGGAAACAACGGTTCATCTGACGTCCGTAGGATATCAGATGATGCTCGTTCTTATAAGGTTTGGAGTGTCTCATGAATTTGTTGGAACGTGTGCTTACTTTACTTCGCGCAAACCTCAATACGGTGGTTGAGAAGTCAGAAGACCCAGAAAAGATTCTGCGTCAACTACAACTCGATATGCGCAATCAACTCGTACAAGTCAAAACACAGGTCGCTACCGCTATCGCAGAAGGCCACAAATTGCAGAAGCGCAGCAAAGAGCGGGGCGCGGAGGCCGATTTATGGATGAAAAAGGCTGAGCAGGCAATTCAACAGGGCAATGATGATGCAGCACGTTCCGCACTAACACGTTACAATGATATTACGAAACAAGCTCAAAGGTATTTACAACAACAAAAAGAGCAAGAGCAACTGGTTACGACAATGCGGGGTGCCCTACGTCAACTCGAAGCAAAGATTGCAGAGGTTGAAACAACCATTGATCTGCTTGCTGCGCGCAAACGCAATGCACTGCTACAGCAACGCGTTTTTGATGCCCTTAGTACTACTGGAAGTGCGAAGGACAAAGAGCGCACTACGAAAGCACAAGATGCAGTGATAGAAGCCGAAGCCCGCGCTCGTGCTCTAGCAGACTTGCATAAACGTGATCTTGACACACAACTTGACCGACTCTCGGAAGAACAAATTGTCGAGCACCAACTGCGCGACCTCAAACGCAGAAGCGACGCAACTCAAGAACCATCCCGACTACCAGACGCTCATGATCTACAAACGGCTTCCCTTCTCGCACCACGCCCACCGATGAAAGCACCAGCAAAAAAACGACTCAGTGAGCAAGAAGAATATGGCACTCAAGACGAGGATAACGAACGCCTAAAAAAACTGCTAGAGATAAAACAAAATATAGAATAAACGAATAGGGTGTGAAAAAGAAAATGCTGTAGTGCCCCGACTCGTTGTGGCACTACAGCATTTTCTTTTTCACACCCTACCTATTGAAAAGTAGCGCAAAGGCAATGATGATTACCATTGCTATGATAATTCCTACAATAAACGAAAAACGATGATTTTTTCTTTCTTCCTCGGTAGGAGGCATCTTTTCACTCTGCTCACTCATACTTTTTATCCTTCTTGTGTTAACCCAAGGCTGCTGCAATAGCACCTTCAACATTTGCCATGACTGCTCCACTTTCAGATGGCTTTGCTTCACGCGTTGTCACAAGCACCTGAAATGCACTTTTCCCATCTCCAATGACGCGTAAGAGAATATGCCTGTCCGCACTCGTAATAACAACGTCTTCATACGCCCCCCATACCGCTGTATCAGGTGATTGAAAGACACTTTTCATCACTGTACTGAAATGCTTGCATATCCGAGACATATCCAGGTCATCTACAGCAACCTGTGCAATAGGATGTCCATCTATGCTCACCACTGCTGCCGCAATAAAGCCGTTGATAGAATAGCCTAATGTCTGTAATGCAGAAACGAGCGCAGCATAGTTATAGTTTCGTTTCGTACTTCCACTTCTTCGTGGAATAGCTTGCAAATCAGAGGAACTTGTCTTGCCCTCTCCACTGGCACTCCTGTGTTGTTGTAAAGGATGCGTATCACTTATCCTGCGAGATGGAGTAAGGCTTTGAAGTGGACCACTTTGCGACTGACTCTCACCATTAGACGGTTGCCATTCAGGAGATGCAGCTTTTTGCCCATTCGTGTCTGTCTTCAATGTTTTTTGCGGACCCGTCATCTCCCTCACTCTCTGTTCCGCCAACCTACGTGCTGTACGGATAGGTGCTTGTATCTGAGTTGGTTGCCACTCTGCTGGCGGTGACACGATAGGTGTAATAGGAGAAGAGGGTTTGGCAGCCCTCATAGATGCGGAGCTTGAAGGCGATGAAGGGCGCACCACTGGCATATCCGCTGCTGTAGGCTGATCTGTCAGCCAGGAGGGCAGATCATTTCGTCTCACAGGTGTATCCTCGTTCCCAACAGAACCATTATGCAACTCAATGGTTTTCTTGTGCTTAGTAGAGGAGGACGTATGCGTGTCGTTACTATCACTTGCTGTTGTATCCACAAAAGGTGTTGCGGGAACGCTTGAGGGAGTGGGACGCATATTAACACCAGAGAACTTACCTGTCTGTTCCCACCATTCTTTTTCACTTTCACTCATACCGTGTACACCATTCCTTCCTGGCATATCCTGCTCCGACGCTGCAGAAGCATTGATAGGGACGAAGGCATTCGATTGAGCAGGAAATGGCTCTTGTATTGAGTCCGTGACATGCTCTGTCAGGACCGTAAACGGCGTATCATCCTCTTGTGCGAAAGCGGATGGTACAACCGCCTTTTGCTCTCCACTGAGTTGTTGCTGCATTTGGTTATATTTTGTGCGGTATTGAAATGCTTGTAACACAAGCCGTGACAATGGTTGCCTCACATTTGGCTGAACTTGCTGATTCCACGCTTGATGAACCACCGTTCCGGTCTTGTGTGCCGCAAGCGCAAAAAAAGCTTCTTCGCCTCGCAACGTGCCATATTCGGCCCACACAAGATTTCCATTTTGGAAACACAGCATGCCGCGCTCTTCCAAACCAGTACTGATGAGCAGAGCGATACTCTTGCGACTGGACGAGACAATTTGAATAACATCGAGGAGATCAAACGAGTCGAGGTCAGCAGAAAAGCCTGTTTGCACGAGGAGGCGCCGCAGCTCTTCTTTCAAGCGATGCAGGTCAAGCGGTTTTTCCAGGTAGCCAACAGCACCGCCCTCTAATGCTTGTGTGCGGAGTGACGGGTCTGAACCGCCAACAAGTATCACCCGCGTATTAGGACGATAGGCGCGTAACCATTGTAAGAGTTCAAAACCACCTGCCCCTGGCGTGTTGAGGTCACAAATGACGACATCATGTACCTCTGCCCAAAGTACCTGTACAGCATCCCGTCCGTTTGTCGCGCCATTCACGGTATAGCCATCTTTACGCAAAGAACTGACAATGCTTCGGTTGAGGCTCTCTTCATCCTCAACCACAAAAATACGCCATCGTTCAGCCATGATTTCTACCGCCTGAAAATACTTCCCTTATATGTTTTGTACATCCATACGTACAAACATACTCGCTGCTCGTCCTATTACTCGCGCAGTTCACAACACGCTACTTGTGCACTTCCTCTTTGCGTAGTTCACTGCTTCATAATCACTTGCAAGAGTGTATCACGATGCTGTAGGGATAGCAAGATGGTCACGCTTTTTGGCTTTTCACGCTTCCCGCACAAACATGATATACTCCCATATGGGCCTTACTACAGTTTCATCAGCCCCGAATATTTTGCAGACGAGAGGGAACAATATGATGATGCCACACAATATAGAGCAAGACACGTGGAAACAGATGGTGGGGACAGCCGCCGCGAAGTTGGTTGAAGATGGGATGGTCGTCGGGCTTGGCACCGGCTCAACCTCGAACTTTTTGATTTATGCACTTGCGCAACGGGTACAAGCTGGCTTACGCATAGTTGGTACTGTCTCCTCTTCTCAAGCTTCACACGACTTAGCCGCCAATCTTGGCATTCCTGTTACCGACCTCGACACACATCCTACGCTTGACCTCTATATCGATGGTGCAGATGAGATTGACACACAGCTTAACCTGCTCAAAGGGGCGGGTGGTGCGCTATTACGTGAAAAGATCGTAGCCTCTGCTGCACGTCGTTTCGTTGTTATTGCAGATGTAACAAAGCAAGTCACTCATCTTGGGCAAAACTTTCCTGTTCCTGTTGAGACGGTCCCCTTCGCTATCACGCCAGTACGCAGACACCTGGAAGCGTTAGGAGCCATCGTCACAACGCGCGTTATTGCAGGAAAGCCTTTTGTGACCGAAAACGGCAATATCATCCTCGATTGTGCCTTTTCTGGTGGCATCTCCGACCCCATTGGCTTGAGCGCAAACATGCATCGCATCGTGGGTGTCGTCGAGACGGGTTTATTCTTGGGCATGGCAGAGCAGGCACTTATTGGCGGTCCCGATGGTGTGCTGACACTACCAGAATAGGTGAGCCTCCATTTATAGTACCTGTCTAATCATATGTAGGTATCTTTTCAACATTCACACCGTTTTGATGAAAAGATACCTATTCTTAACGTATTTCTTATATCTCTTTCCTCACGAGTAGCGTATTCTTAATTGTGCATGTTTCAACGTGTTATGTAGATTAGGAAGTCGAATGTGGAGGAATTACAATGCAACACTCATCCCCCCTTAGTGCATCTCATGGAGCATTTCAGCATCCACTCGCGCAACTAGAAAACACATCAAAGCGTCTTCGTCTCTTTTTTATTACGGCACTCATTGCCTTACTTGGCTGGGTCGTAGTGCAGACACTCTTCTCGCTCTCGTCCTTCGGACAAGCAAATCCATTTATTGTACTTGTCATTGAATTTTTCTGGTGGCTTAGTCTGCTCGCGGTACTCGCGGTCCTCTTTCGACGTGTGCTAGGACGACTCATTGTGTCTATGCACCTTCTGAAAGGCGTCGAGGAGCGTCTTGAAGATGCCAACAAGCAAATTGCTCAAAAGAACGCTCTCTTAGAACAATCCATCAAAGATGTGTGGGCGGCCCGTAAACGCTTTACACTTCCAGCTAAGGTTGTCGCTCCTGGTCACTATCAGATACAAGACCTTTTCGGTGGCTACCGTGACGTGCGCGTACAAAACGATATCGGTAATCACAAGCTTGTATGCGATTGTTATGTCTACCAAAAAGAGTATATTTGCCCACATACAATAGCTGCCGCCTCACTTCACCTGCGCATCTGGTCTATTCTACGTCAGAAAAATCGTACAAATAACACGTCCAAAGTACACAAAGCGCAAATTGGGTAGATGTAGAAGATCACTTTTCGTAGCGACAATCATGTCGCTACGAAAAGTGATCTTCTACACCACATCCATCACGAGGCGCAGCATTTG
>CAXUIS010000023.1:0-32659 GCA_964250915.1 uncultured Ktedonobacteraceae bacterium
TGGCGTTTTTCTTTCGGGCCATGCGCTGGAAACTCTTTTTGAATCCTGTGGGTCAGGTCAGCGTGGTGCGTGTGGTGCAACTCTTTCTGGTGGGTGTCTTCCTCAATTTCCTGGTTCCAATCCGCATTGGGGAGGTTGCCAAGAGTCTGGTGCTCAAACGGGTGGCTCATCTGCCAGTTGGGCAGACCTTTTCAACGATCACGATGGATAAGGTATTTGATCTCTTCCCTGCGGTCTTTACCATTGCTCTAGTCCCATTTCTAGGGATACAACTCGATGTGCGTTTCTGGTCGGTGCTTGGACTTGCCAATGCAGTGCTCCTGGGCATGATCCTCTTTGTGCTTCTGTCAGCGTGGAAACCCGCACTGGCTGTCGCCGTTCTGCATTTCTTTACCCGGTTTCTGCCATCGGCACTTGGTCACAAAATCGAGGGCTTTGCCATAGGGTTTGTCGATGCCGTGTTGATGAGTGCCCGCCGTCCCACAATCTTTCTGCTGGCCCTTGCCTTGACCGCGATTGGAGTCTGCTTTGACGGACTGTACAATATGTTTGCCTTCTGGACAATTGGCTACCCCATTTCCTTCGGGCAGGCGGTCTTTGGCTACATGGTCTATAATCTCTTCTACATCTTACCTAGTCCTCCCGGTCAGGTGGGCAGCAACGAAGTCGTGGGCATTCTCATCTTCCACGGACTCCTACATATCCCAACGGAGAGCGTGCTTGCGATGATCGGCTTATTCCATCTCTGGTCGGCTCTCCTGATGTGTACGGCTGGCATGACCAGTCTAAGTGCGTTAGGGGTAACTCTTTCGAGTACCATGAAAATGAGGGATATCGACACGACGTCCCTCCACACCGAGACCAGGACTATTTCTCCAGGCAGAAAAGCAATCGAGAGCCCGTTGTAAGGGAGTACATCGTTCTGATCTTGCCCCGATTTGATGGATCATCCGCAACTTCCGTGCTCAGCAATATGAAAGAGGTGAAATAAGTCTTTGTGTAAACAAGAGCAAACCATTTTTGTGCTCCACAATGCGCTCTTCAGGCTTCCTAACTAACAGATTTTCCCTGTTTTATCCTCCTCGTAATTGTTGAGCACGAGAGCTGCGGAAGAGTCATTAAAACGGGTCAAGGTCAGTTCTAATTATCGTTCAACAGTAATGCATGTCCTGTTCTCAAAACAGGAAGAACGCTTGTGAAAAGAGTATAATATAATGCACGGGGCATGATCGGTTGCTGATGCATCCGCTCCATGAGGTGACGTTCTTAAAAAATTAAAGGAAAAGAGCATGATACAGCCCTATCCTAGAATCGTGATTGCAGGCGTTTCAAGTGGCGTTGGTAAAACAACGATCACAACAGCGTTGATTGCAGCACTGCACGCACAGGGTCTACAGGTTCAACCATTTAAAGTCGGACCTGATTATATTGATCCGTCTCATCTTGCTCATGCCGCATCACAGCCATGCTACAATCTGGATACGTGGATGATTCCTCCTCCTCGAATGCACTCTCTGTTTTGTACCTTAGCTGCACCAAGTGATGTGGCGGTGATCGAAGGGATGATGGGTCTTTATGATGGATACAAGAGTACGAGTGACGAGGGAAGTACAGCAGAGGTTGCAAAACTGCTTGAGGCACCTGTTGTTCTGGTTCTTGACGCAAGTGCAATGGCCCGCAGTGCGGCAGCGGTGGTGCTGGGCTTTCAAAGGCTCGATCCCGCCATACAGATTGCTGGCGTCATCGCGAATCGTGTCGGTGGAGCAGGGCACGCTCACATACTTCGGGAGGCCATTGAAGCAGAAACAGGTGTTCCACTGCTTGGCTTTATGAGTCAATCAGTAGATCTACTCATGCCAGAACGGCATCTTGGCTTGATACCAGTTGCCGAGCAGGTCGTCCATGCCCAATACCTCGCTCAACTAGGTCAACAGTTTCGGCGCACCTGCGATGTGGAACGACTCCTTCAGCTTGCCCGCGAAGCCCCCGCTCTTGAGAAGAGTGCAGATGACCCTTTTGCGCTTCCATCAGCAATGAGTGAGCCTGTCAGAATTGCTCTTGCGAAGGATGAAGCCTTCAACTTCTATTATCCTGATACACTTCGTCTCTTGCAACAGGCAGGTGCGCAGCTAGTGCCCTTCAGCCCACTTCATGACCACAAGCTGCCAGAGCACATCGCTGGCATGTATCTCGGAGGTGGGTTTCCTGAAGAGTTCGCGCAACGTCTCTCTGCAAACGAAAGTATGCGTATCGCTCTGATGCGTCTACTCGAGCAAGATATTCCTTGTTATGCTGAATGTGGAGGTTTGATGTATCTGTGTGAGTCGATGCGTGTGCCATCAGGAGAAGTTTTCCCAATGGTAGGAGCAATTGCGAGGCAAAGTGTGCTCCCTGCAGAGAGAAGTGAAGTAGTCATCGGATACCGTGAGGCGTTGGTGCTACGTGATACTCTGCTGACGCGGCGAGGAGAAGTGGTACGTGGGCACGAGTTTCATCTCTCATCTCTGAATGTCCCATTTCCACAAGAGGAGGCGGCCTACGAAATTCCTTTGCTGCATCAAACAGAGGGTATTACATATGGCAACTTGCTTGCAAGCTATATACACCTTTCATTTAGTGGATTTCCTGTAGCTGCACAGCGTTTTGTACATGCTGCGTCTGTATGGAAAGCTGGGTGATAGCTGCACTTCTATTTTTCCAAGCCTACTTATTTAGCTGGCACAGTGTTGTAAGAGCATGGATGTCAAGAGAGTGACGAAGCATTTCAGCCAGTCGATTGTAGTCGTGTTCGCGACTGAACGAGACGTGTGCCAGAGGCTCACGTTGGAAGGAGCGACGTTGTGCCAGTGCTGTGAGAATTTCTTGCCTGAAGTGTTCATTCTCGAAGAGTCCATGAAGTGAACATCCTGCACACCATCCTCCCTCATCTATCCATCCATCCTCCTGTCCTCCATCGACGCGAAACAGAGCATGCCCTCGCGATGAATCTCGTGCAGGAACTCGTGTCTGTCCAACATGAATTTGATAGCCTTGCAAGGGAGCATCTCCCACATGTGCAAAAAGCCCGTATTGTGCCTGCACGTCAAGATGTGCCTGACTACGTTGCGTCACTTTCTCAGCAAGCGACCCAAAGACCGTTTCGAGTGGGAGAAGCCCTACTCCACGTTCGACTGTTCCAGCTTCCGCCTCCACCCCAGAGGAATCACGTACCCGTTCTCCAAGCATTTGGTAGCCGCCACAAATACCAAGAACAGCACTTCCTCGTTTTCCACACTGACGTATATGCTGTGCGAGTCCTTGTCGCCAGAGCCAGGAGAGGTCGGAGAATGTATTTTTTGTGCCCGGTAAAAGAATGAGGTCGGGATGCGGTGGAAATTCGTGCGGATGAGCAACGACATGCAGATGAACACGTGGATCAGCTGCGAGGGCGTCAAATTCGTCATAGTTACTCAAATAGGGAAAGCGCACCAGCACGATGTCTACTGATGCGATGTCTGACGTCTGCTGTAGAAGTGCTGCTGTTCCTTTCTGAAGGGAAACCGAGTCCTCTTCGGCGATAGACAGGTGTTCGAGAAAGGGGAGCGTTCCTAGGACGGGAACACCGCTTCGAGCAGCAAGCATGCGCTCTCCCTCGCGCCAGAGGGTGAAATCGCCACGAAATTTGTTCACGATCATCCCTTTGACTCGCGCTCGTTCTTCTGGTTGAAAGAGCATCAACGTTCCCAGTAAGGAGGCGAAAATGCCACCCTGGTCGATATCGCCAACGAGTAGCACAGGAGCATCGGCCAGAGCTGCAACGCGCATATTGACTAAATCGTACTGTGCCAGATTGATTTCGACTGGACTTCCAGCCCCTTCAATGATGACGAGATCGTACTTCTGCCGAAGCGTTGTCAGCGCGTGCTGAACGATTTCGGAAAAGCCAGTACGATGCAGGTAGTATGTTTTTGCCTCCATTGTTCCTACTGGTCGCCCCATGATAATAACCTGACTGCGTGCATGGCTCTCCGGCTTCAGCAAAATAGGATTCATCTCAACCATTGGCTCAATTCCTGCGGCTTCTGCCTGCGTCGCTTGTGCTCGTCCAATTTCACCCCCACTCCTGGTTACGGCTGCGTTAAGGGACATATTTTGCGCCTTGAAGGGAGCGACTCGATAGCCCTCTTGGGCAAAGAGACGACAGAGACCTGTCACGAGCGTACTCTTGCCAACCGATGAGGCAGTTCCCTGAATCATCAGAGTTCGTGCGAGACTCATCGCACCTCCCCAAGCACCTGGAGAACGTGGTGCCACACGTCGCGTTGCGGCGTCGCAACGCGGATATACTCAGGAAGTCCAAATGAGGAACAATCTCGCACGAGAATCCCCTTGGACAAGAGTCGTTGCCGCACGTCACACGCATCTCCAACAGTGATCAAACAAAAATGAGTTCGTGATGGCATGGCCTGCAAGCCCTGCTCAGTTAAGGCTTGGAAGAAGGCAGTGCGCTCTTGAGCAAGGGTATGGAGTGTCATCGTCAAATGCAGTTGATCGGTGAGTGCTGCAATGCCAGCAGCTTGTGCAAATGCGTTGACGCTCCACGATGGCAACTGCAAACGCACCTGCTCAAGAACCTCTGCTGGTCCAACGACGTACCCCAGACGTACCCCAGCGAGAGCACAATCTTTTGTCAGTGACCGTAGCACCAGCAAGGGAAACGGCGACGCGTCACCGACAAGTTCAAGGGCAGAGAACGCCTCTTGTGGGACGAGAAAACGCCAATAGGCTTCGTCAATCACTAAAATTGTCCCAACGCTCTGACAGACCTCTTTGAGAGACGAGAGTGTATGGTGATTGAGCCATGTCCCCGTTGGATTATTCGGGTTGCAAAGCCAGAGAAGCGAGGGTCGTTCCTGTGTCAGCCATCTCATCATTGCATCTGCATCAAGTCCAAACTGCTCTGATGCGCGTGTTCGGTATTCACAAAGTGTTGCGCCGACGGCGTAGGAGGCAGCATGGTACTCTCCGAATGTTGGTCCGAGTATAGCTGCTTTCTTGCCTGGACCAAGAAAGGCACGAGCGATAGCCCAAATCAATTCTGCTGTTCCATTGCCACAAAGGAGAGCGTCCAGCGAAAGAGATGTGTTTGTCAGTTCATAGGTCTTAATAGTGCGTCGCAACGCAAGACATGCACGATCAGGATACTGCTCGATAGGGACCTGTGCCAGTGCTGGTCGAACATGCGGTGAAGGACCGTAGGGATTGCTATTGACACTCAAATCGCAGACCGCATCGGGATGTATTCCGAGTCGTTCGAGTTCTTCGTAGTCACGTGCTCCATGAACAGGGTGTTCCCTCTTCGCTCTCATAGTAACGACCTCCAGAGAAGTTTCAGCAGTGCAACCAGGAGAAATATACTTCCCCCAACCCATTGCACCATCCGTTCTGCTTGTTGAATATGAGCGGGCGTGATGAGTGTGCGAGCATCACCTAGCACGTAGGAATTGACCTTCTCCATTTGGATATCGAATGCGCCAGCAGCGGCAGCCATTGGATGTCCAGCATTGGGACTTTCCGTCTTGCCAGCATCACGTTGCCACATACGGTATGCACTCCGTCGATTGCCTCCGAAGAGAGGAGCAAGAGCGATAATTAGGAAGGCCGTGAGACGGGAGGGAAGAATATTGAGCACATCGTCAAGTCGTGCAGCGGCCTTACCGAGATATTCGTAGCGACCATGATACCCAATCATCGAATCGAAGGTATTGAAGAGGCGATAGGCAGCAGCTCCTGGCAATCCCCACATTGCATAATAGAAGAGAGGCGCGACAACGGAGTCATTGACATTTTCTGCTAACGACTCGATAGCCGCCGCTGCTGCGAGTTCTTCGGAAAGCTGGGAACGCTCTCGGCTGACCAACTGCCTCAAGGCAAGGCGTGCCGCAGGAAGATTATGCTGTTCAAGAGCGTACCGAACGGACCGTCCAGCCTGCACTAACATGTGCAAGGCGAAAAACGGTTTAAGACTCACTCCTGTGAGCACTACAGAGATGCTCTCCCCAAGAAGGAAATGTCCTCGCTTCCGGGCCATTTCTCGTATGACGTTACTGCCCACCTCAATGATATATGCTGGAAGTAGAGCAGCAGGAGCGGCAAGCAGCAGCATACACAGCCCATACAGGAGTTGCAAACGCGGTGTCCGAGGGGCTTTGGATTCTAATGCGCGAATAAGGGTGCCGTACCACACAACGGGATGAAGTGGAAGCGGTGGTTCCCCAAGCGCATCGACGCCAAGAGCGATGAGAAGAATTGTCGTCTCTCGCACAAGGAGGAAGCGAACCTGTTCTTGTGACTGTTGAGGAGGGGTCATTGCTTCCACCATGCCAGTGCCTCCGTTAAGCATTGCCGTACACTTGCAGCAAGCAGAAATCCAATGCGTGTCCCAGGTCCAGCGTAGGGGAGCAGTTCTCCGCGTCCTGTGCATGCAATGACAACCGCATCCGTGACGGTTCCTGTTGCCCTATAACCCTCTTCGGTACGGACGCCATGCTCCATCAAGACCCCTGTTTTTGCTTCTGTCACGGTAATGATGGCGTTGAGAAGAGCCGATGTGTCAAGGTGCGCATCAACAAGAAGAATGATATTGATGGTTCCGGGCATTCTTAGAGATGGTATCGGAGTACTCAGTCCCGCAGCCTCTGCGACTCGAAGTCCTGCTGTAATGATACAGGCGACGGTAAGCTGCTCGTGACGAAGCGTTGTCGTTTTCGTGTAGTGCAGAGGGACAGCAGTCATGAGTCCGATGAATGGTTCCTTGATGTGCTTGCGACGTGCAAAGGTTCGTACCTCCTCTGCTGGGTTCCTATTGGTGTAGTGAGGAGGAACATGATAATTAAGAATGGTTTGCGTCTGTAGGAGACCTCCACCAACAAGAGCAGAAGAGGCTGTAGAGAGGGGCGTCTGGCACGAAATGAGTACTGCCTCTTCTGTGATGTGCATCGCTCCTCTAGGAAAGTCGAGCATAGATAGATACCTCTTTCTGATACATCTAGGGCTATTGTATCATGTTCTTCCTAAAGTACCATTCGTAGCGAGTATCCTCTTTTTTGATCCAGTTTAGTTGATCGTGTTCACATGCCCCCTTCATCATCTCGTGTTCTCTGACAATGACTGAAGAAGTGATAGACCGAGATAGCTTCTTTTCACCAAAAAGTGCCAGGGCTATTTAAATTTCCCTAGAGACTTAAGCAAGAGACGGGCAGCCTGAAGGGGCGCATTGCCTCATCGGAAATCTTTCTTTCCAAAACCCTCTTCGGTGTTCTCTGAGCGACGTTGATATGGTGTTTCACAGGGCAGGACCTGACGTCGTCCCACTTGTAGTGAAGCACTAAAGAGACTATCATGAGAAGAACAAGAAAGATTTTGGATGAGGCACGAGCAGATGTCGCTGTCGTTGTGGCACCTGTGCCTTGCCTGAAACCGCAGCAGAGGGGGAGGAAGGTGGAGGTGGGAGCGAGTTTGCAGATGCGGCGTGAAGTTTTGAGACAGATGGCTCCGCAGTATCGAGAGGCGTTGTCAGCACACAAACGCGTGATAGTGGACGACTTTGTTCGGCTGACGGGCTACCATCGGACCTATGCCTTGTGGCTGTGAACCATGGAGAGGAAGGGCAACATACTTCCTCCTATCCATCTCGACCTGTATGGTCTTGCTCCACTAAATCAGTTCTCCGTCACGAATAGTGCTCAGCGATACGAACGCGACGAAATTCGCCGCCGTTGTTCGTGTCAACGTAATCACTTGTTCTGCTCACTATTGCTCTTTTCTAACCACCTATGCGAGAGATTTTCTCCTTCTTTTCCTGCTTTTAATTGCTGCGCACTCACTCTTGCTGATGGAGACCTAAATCCTTGGATACAGTCTACTCCTTGATCAGCTTGCGGCTTTGAAGGCATTGATACGAACAACCTTCTCGTGATAATTGCAGCGTTTCAGCATGCGTGCCTTGACAAGATTCTGCACTCTTTGTTCTGAGAGAACCAGCAAGGCAATATCTATGAGGAATTCAAGGCACCTTGAAAGGAGTGCTGGTTCGTTCGTTGAAGGTACATCAACATTGAGGACAGAAGAAACCAGGGTAGCTACGTTTGGTTTTCTTTGCTCACTCTTTCGTAAGTGCTGTAGCCCAACGGGGCAATTCATCAACGAACACTCCTTGTTCACCTTTCTTTTTAAAAGATGAGCGTAACAGAAATGGCACCACTTTGCCAGGATGGTGCCTGAGTTCTGACAGAATGGTTTCTTGAGTGGGGCTTATTCGTCCTCGAATTCTCCCTCGTCAAACTCCAATCCTCGATAAAACTCCTCAATCTCAATCTGCACCGCAATGCTGGCGAAATTGATCATATCACCCGGTCCATAGTGACGATAGGACCATCCTTTCGGATTGCCTGGCTCCTGGTCATTGCGTTGCCAGACTTCGACATACTGTGCAAACTGGCTCACCAGCACGATTTCTTGGATCGTAGGACACTGTTGATACGCTTTCAACTTAATGCCTCGGTCGCGTACTTCTGTCCCAGGAGAGAGCACTTCAACGACCAGGCGCGGCGATGCGATCAGAGTATTGTTCGGGCGTCTATCGGCACGATCACAGGAAACCGTCGCATCTGGGTACACATAGTGAGGTTTTCCATTTCTTTTCGTACCGATCAGCACCTGCACGTCCACACCGAAGACAGTACAAGGGCCAGAACGAAACTGGAGATCAAGTGCATATCCGATGTTGCGAGTGATCCGGTCGTGAGCTACACTGCCGCCAGACATCATATAGGCCATGCCAGCAAGATACTCATACTTACGATCAGGTGAGAGGCGCTCCAATTCGTGATATTCGTCCTCTGTCATACGTTTGCCCTTGCCAGGCCATCCCAATCGTTCATAGCCTTCATGGTGGGGATTCGTCGCCATAACATCCTCCTATGCACACATAAAACGGATGATCTTCCCTTTGCTTGCCAGTGTACCATATCAAAGAGAGAGTCAGCACAGACCAGCATGAAAAATTTGGAAGGTGGTAGCTCGCTTTTTCTAGAAAAAGATGGAGGTGAAGAAAGGCTGCGTTTTCCTCCAAGTCCGGCCTCAGTAAAAGTGTAGTGCGCCCCTTGCATTGGACACAAAAATCATGAAGAAGAGGGAGGCATCTCAGTTCGTTCTCGTTGCTCTTGCCATTGCTGCTCAAATTCTACAGGAGTCAGATAGCCAAGAGAAGAATGAATACGCTTGTGCATATAAACCTGTCCAAGAAATTGTCCGATATGTTCCACTACATCAGCGAAGGATTGATACTCTGATATGTCAACTTCTTCCTCTTTAATGGTCCGCCTTCGTCTGCTGAAACAACGAAATGAGAAGTGGAGCAACCTGTTGCAAGAAAGTGATATTCACCACGGACATCTCCCATCGAAGGGACACAAATGACTTAAGCATATCAGGAATTTATGAGATGGTCATGAGGAGAAAATTTACTAGCTTTTCTCCTCGGTTGTTCTAGAACTAGAGGCCGCGTAAGGCTTCTACGACTGGACGGTGGGATGCTGCTTGTGCGCCAAGTACCGCGCCAATCATTGAAGCGAGGGCAACTCCTGTGAGAAGGAGCAGGTAGAACCAGGGGATAAACAGTATTTCAGGTGGTGGATCGAAGACACCCGTGAGTACAGTGACAAGCATCTGCGCGATGCCAAAACCAAGCGCGATACCAACAATACCTCCACCTATCTGAATGAGCATCCCCTCACTCCACAGAAACGCTCCTAATTGATGTCCCTTTGCACCAAGTGCCGTAAGAATGGCAAAGGTTCTTCGTCTTTCAGCAAGTCCGAGTGCCAGCACGAGACCCATTGCTCCTGTTGCTAGTAAGATTGCAAAGGCAAGCTCCAGATTGGTAAGACCGCGCAAGTCCACGGCGGTCAAGCTAGAACTGATGACGCGCTGTGTCGAGCCAATATCGGTCACAGTTGCCCCGGGAAGTATGTGTACAATAGTGCGAACACGGTTTGCTACGTCCGCTGGATTCCCTGTCGTGCGAAGTAGGACAACCTCTGCTGCCCCTGTTCCCGTCTGTTGCGCGAGATAGGTGCTATTCACGATCAGAAAAGAGTCTTTAGGAGCGGTAGGAAATTCGCGTACCACGCCTACAAAGTGGAAGGGGACAACGTGATAATGCTGATCAGCTGCACTCTGTACGCGTAAGTTGAGCTGATCTCCAACATGTAACTGAAAGGTCATCACGGTCTCTTCGGAAACCAGAATACCATCTGCACGGCTTGAAAGAGCGGCTAATGTGTCCTGTGCGTTTCCACCTACGAAGTAGGCGTTTGACATGGGAGAAGCAGTACCAATCTGTGCTGCATTAATGCCAAAGATGTCTTGCAAGTCTGTTCCAACATAGGCAAAACGATGTTGCATTGGTTGCGCTGCTGCCACCCCTGCCAGAGCTTTCAGATCAGCAAGCTTACTACTCGGTGGAGCAGTCGTAGAGCCTGTCACAGCTACATCAGCACCATTGGTAAGTTGAGCGTCTACCAGTGATTGCGCGTTATAGGTGGTATTGAAGACAGCTGTAGAGGTTGCAAAAGAGAACGCCAGTGCGACCAGCACAATACCACGCGTGATGAGAACGCGCTGACGACTAAGTGACACAGCGACGATGCCAGAAAGCCCGCGAGCAACCGGGCGTAAGGTTCTCGCAAGCACACGACGCCCATGAACAAGCATACTACTCCATACGCGCATCGCAAGCAAAGCAATGCCAACCCAAAGACAGAGCGGTGCCAGAAATGTTTCATATGCAACCGATGAACCTGTGACGCCTTCTGGTGCGAGAACAACCTGATAACCTGTGCTTGCTGTACGCCAGAATGCGATGCCTGAAAGAATAAGAAGGGCAATATCCAGATAGAGACGTTGCCAGAGTGGTGTTTGTGAACGGCCGACAACGGCCCGCGCGGATGAAACGGTTGTTGTGCGTGCCTGTCGCCATGCAGGATACAAAATCGCCGCTATCGCGAGGCTCATACCCGCGAGACTCGCAATGGCAACCCAGAAAAGAAACGTAGTGATGGCTTGAAAGGCAAAGGGCGCAATGAGTATGGTAATAATGTAGGCAAGTGCGATACCCAGTATGACGCCGCCGAGACCTACCACTATAGCTTCCATTGCTTCTAGCGTCAGCACTTGTGTGAGCGAAGCCCCTCGTGTACGAAGTAGGGCCTGTTCCTGGCGACGGCGCGTTGTGCCTGAAGCTGCAACCGCAAGCGTGAGCAAAATAGCGAGTACTACACCCGGTAAGCCGAGGAAGAGGAAAAGTACCTGTGCATACAATGCATCTTTACGGACTGCATCCAATCGTGCGGCTAGATTATTTCCAATAAGAGCACCACCAGCAAGACGTGCTTCAACATTATTCGCAGCCTGTTGTACAAAGGCGTAAGCATCATTTGGGTTGGGGGGTAACGCATGTGTGATGCGTGCATGGAGTTGTAAGCGTGCAGACTCTGGACGTACAACCGCCTGCGGATCGAAAAGGCTGTGCCACTGCCTAAGTGGTAACAGCAAAATGTTATCAGGAGGTGCCTGTGGTGCCGCGTTAGCGGGAACACCTACCGCTTGAAAAAACGAGTTGGCATAGGGAAGATCGACAATGCCTGAAACCTGTACAGTCACTGAAGAGAGTCCTTCGCGTTGAATGGTGACACTATCACCAATAGTAACATGCAAATTTGCCGCCGTTTGCTGAGCCACCAGGACGCCATTGAGCGATCCCAGGAGAAGGCGTAGTTCAGTGGGAAAGTGTTGACGATAGGCTGAACTGATACCGATAATTTTACCAGCTCCCGTTGTTTGGAGCGTGTTCGCGGTGCGTGCCGATAATCCTCCAACATCGGCATAGCCTACTTCGTCAGCCGTGCTAGAGGCGACTGCCTGTCCTATCGCCGTTGTTGCTGTGTGGACATCTGTACCTGGCGAAAGTTGGACTTGCCAGTCAACAGGAACACCAGCTACTGCCCGTTGAGTCATGGAAGCGGCACTAGAGGTGATAAATGCACCCAGCGACGCAAGCAGTGAGACAGTAAGTGCAATACCAATGATAATTCCTATCAAACGCCCCGAACGCTTGAGGAGAAGTCCCTTGAACCAAAGTAATAGAAGCATTAGCGTTGTTCCTCTAGGTGTCCATGTTGCATATGCCAGATCGTCTGCATGCGTTCCGCAATGCTCATATCGTGTGTTGCTACGACAAGAGCAGTGTCAGTACCTTCAAGCGAGGCAAGCAACACGTCAAATAAATATTGTGCAGTTGGATGGTCCAGTTGACCAGTAGGTTCATCTGCAAGAATCAGCTGTGGTCGTGAGGCTAAAGCACGGGCGACAGCAACACGTTGCGCCTGTCCTCCCGATAACTCTTCCGGCAGTTTGTCCACAAGTGCTGTTAGGCGCACTCGTTCCAGTGCATTCAGTGCGGTCTTACGTGCTTCTTGTGGAGTAACCTGTGCGAGAAGTAAAGGGACCTCTACATTTTCCACGACGGTGAAGGGCGCAAGTAGGCTCTGTGATTGAAAGACAACACCCACCTTTCCCGGTCGCAACGTCTCACGAGGACCAAGTGCAGGCCATGTGATGTCGCCAGAGGTTGGTGCATCGATCCCAGCTAAAAGATGGAGTAGTGTGGATTTTCCGCTACCCGATTGCCCCACAAGCGCGATCCGATTCCCTGTCCGAATGACACCAGTGGCAGAGACAAGAGCAAGGACAGATGTTTTTCCACGCGTATACGTTCGCCCGGCATTGTGTATGGATGCGAGTATTTCAGGCATTGACGACCCTCCCATCGGATAGATGAACAATACGGTCTGCAAAAGCCGCCAGTGCTTCACTATGCGTGACAATTAGCGTTGCCCCACCAGCATCACGACGCGCGGTCAGAAGACGTAGAATATGGTGTTCTGTTTCCGCATCGACTTCGCCCGTTGGCTCATCAGCAAGCAAGACTCTTGGATTGGTGGAGAGCGCAATCGCCAGACCAGCACGAGCCGCCTCGCCACCCGAAAGCTGAGAAGGATAGGCAAAACGCCGATCTGATAAACCAACCTGTTCAATCAGCAGACGCACTCGCTGCTCATCAACTTTCTGTGCCAGTCGCATCTGAAGACGAATATTATCACTCACTGAGAGCTGTTCAAACAAGTTGCCTGTCTGGAGCAAAATACCAATTTCGGCGGCACGTATTGCCGCACGTTCTGCCTCTGGACGGCGTGTGAGGCGATTTCCCAGTAGCGTTACATAACCTCCATCGGGTTCATCCAGGCCCGCAAGACATGCCATCAATGTTGATTTTCCACTACCCGATGGTCCCATTACTACAACTATTTCGCCTGCCGCAACCTGAACACTGACGCCACGCAATGCTAGCGTCTCCTCATCTCCAATGTGGTAAAAGCGGTAGACATCGATTGCTTCAAGTACTGGCATATTACACCCACCTGAAACTACGCGACATGCGTGCCCACTGGTCAACGTTATCGGCACCAAGCGGTGCTGATAGGGTTAACGTGGCAACTTTTCCATGAGAGAAGAAGAGATAACGGTTATTTTCAAGCCGTACCTGCTTCCCTGTAACTGCATTCGCATCCGAGTTCGAGGTATACGTGATGAGGACGATAGGACCACTACTAGTCTGCGCGTTCTGTACTTTTACATCTCGCACTGCATTTCCTGTCTGCTGCAACGTTACGGCCTCATGTGTACGCACACTCTCTACAGTGAGAGCAGTTTTAGCCTGAGAAAGTTGAATTTGTACACTATTATAGGCACTGGTAAACACTATTGCTGTCGAGGTTGTGCTTTGCGCCCAGCCTTCCGGTACTTCTACCTCATAGCCACCCTGAGTAGAATGGTATTTCACAAACGTCTGTGTATCAGGAATATCTCCCGCCTGTGGTGTTGTGGCAGCAGTAGCGTTCCCCTGTAGAGTTGCGGTCTGCGTTCCCTTTGGCGTGCCAATCGGTGATGTTGCAGTGCCACTCCCTCCGCATCCACTCAAAAAAGCTGCAAAAGACAGTGCCAGGAATACGAAGAGAATACAGTATCCTCTCCTCCGTAGAAACATAGTAGACTCCTTACAATAAAATACATGTTGGTACCATCGTTGTGATACATGAGAGCATCATGAGAGTATAGTTTCCCTTTGGAGGTTTTGAAAGTAGTGATGCTCCCTTGCCATATGATTGAGGTGAACCTCGCATCTCAAGGATACGGCGCATTTATGAGAAGAGGATGAGGACAGCGTTATTGAGAAAGGGGAATCCCCCACGCATAAAATGCGTGGGGGATGTTAATGAGCCAACCCATGTGAAAGAGCATTTCGTGATGGTTGAGTCGGTGCAACACGTGTGAAGTAAAAGAAATCGCGTTGTTCTCTTTTTTGGAGATACTCATACCCGCTCCCTTGCATCGCAGAATTCAGTTTGGAGATGGAGAATGTTCCATTCGCGAGATGTTGATAGAGAAAGGCACGGACCCAAAACGGATTGATGTCTGTTTGCATCGCCATTACTGCTCCTGCTGAACGGAGTGCGTCGGCAAGTGTCTGGGCAGTGAGGGTATCTCCAGCCGCATAGACCAGTGTATTTTTGGCTGTTATTCCTATACCAGAACGCCATGTGTAGGCTCGGTTGAGAATTGTCCCTCCCCACGCTGCACCATCCTGTGTTAACGGATTGATGACACCCTTATCAATCAGCAATGCCGCGTTTTGACGCCATGCCGCTAAGTCGGTGTTTGTGCTCGTAAGGAGTGGATCAACACCCCACGCTCCTAGCACAACCTTCCCTTCTTTTGTCACTGCAAGTGTTGCCGCTCCTGCTTGTGGCGGCACATACACTGTCCCCATAGATGCCATACCATAGCGTCCATCAGCATACTTGAACCCACCGTTCAGCACTGCTAGCAGGGAGTCTCCGTTCTGGTCGGTTGCCGGAATGCCACCAGTGCCAACTTTTCCAACGGGACCTCCTGGTTGACTAAGGCCCGCAACCATGTGAAGGAGAGAGAAACGAGGATCGAATTGGAGAAGCGTTACAAGCGCGAACGGATGCGTTGGGTCAGGTCGAATAAATGCTTTGGCAACAATGGGCAAGTCCGTATGAGGTGGAAGAGCTGTATTTTGTACTGCCCAAATCCCTTCTCCTGCAATTGAAGGCGTCACCATTGGCTGTATAGAGGGTAGTGACATCGGCAGAAATGCTGGCGTGGTGGGCGTGCTACCGCTTCTTGATGAAGGCTTCGTTGGTATTGCTGTTGGTTTGACTGTCCAGGGACTGACGACGTGTTTCCCATTGAGCTGATACTGAAGCTGATGGGCTGAGTCTGAAATTCCAAGATACCATGACTCTACCTGTGCTGTGAGCGTTGGCCCAAATGTGGCACGAAATGAGTCCGCTACCCACGCACCCACTTCCCCGTTTCCCTGACTCGCTACCAGTGCTACGATAAGCGTTATCAGACAGCAGGCGACAAACCATCGACGACGCCATCGGCTTCGTTTCTGACGCTGTTCTTTTCCTTGTCGAGGTGCCCATTGTCGATGATATGGCACAAGTGTTGTTTGAAATTGACTAGTAGTAGAGGATTTTCTTTTATGAGCCTTTTCCGCTCCAGGAAGATTACTATTTGCCATCGCTACATTCCTCTATAAAAAAATAGTGTTTGTGTTGTCTTCTGACACACCGAAAGACTGGTAACGAAGGAGCATGCATTCTTCTTGTCACCAGTCCTCGTATTACAAGAGCAACTTAGTTGTTGCCTTCAAAGTTGCCGTCCTGCTGAGTATCAGGACCGCCAGGCCCGTCTGTCTCAGTTCCTGGTGTTTCAATGCTTTCGCTTTCGAGACCTACTGCTTCTGCCATGAGGTGTTTCTCCTTTCTTTCCGTAGTGTGTGCAGTTCACGCCTTTGCATCATCCGCACACTTCAATCATAAAGGGTATCTATGAGATGGTAGTGAAAGCTCTATGAGAAAACGACCGTTTCTAAAGACGCGGCAGCATTGCCGTCGTCTGCTCCGCTACATCGCTCTGTTGTTGTCCTTGCACAAGCGCTGCATAGGCACCATTACGCTTGAGTAGTTCCTCGTGATTGCCCACCTCAACGACATGACCCTGTTCTACAACGGCGATCACATCTGCTGTGCGTACTGTGGAGAGACGATGCGCAACGAGCAGGATGGTGTGCTGTGAGCGTAACCCTTCGAGTGTCATGCGTAACCGTTCTTCAGAGAGCGTATCAAGCGCAGATGTTGCCTCATCAAAAATGAGGAGAGGTGCCGAGCGGACTAATGCACGAGCAATGGCAACGCGTTGGCGTTGTCCACCCGAAAGTTTGACGCCGCGTGGTCCAATCAGAGTCTCCAGTCCATCCGCAAGCTTCATCTCCGCAATGCCTGTCTGCTCAACGGCACGTAGAATATCCTGTTCTGTAGCAGCCAAACGCCCGTATGCAATGTTATCACGAATACTTCCCATCAGCAAAGAAACGTCTTGCGGTACTACTGCTATTTGCTTGCGTAACTTCTCCGTCTCGAACTCACGGAGGTCATGACCAAAAATGCGAATACAACCTGTGTCAGGCTCGTAGAAGCGTTGTAACAATGCAACTGCTGTTGACTTTCCACCGCCGCTTGCACCGACAAGAGCGACAATAGCACCACGAGGTACGCTGAGCGAGAAGTCTTGGAGTATCGGTTGCTCAGAAGTATACGCAAAAGAAACGTGTTCAAAGGCAATAGCAGATGTGCTTGCTTCATACGATACGGTACGCCAGGGAAGCGTTGCAATTTGTGGCTCATCATCGCTTGCCGGTAAATCCAGCAGTCCAGCTACGCGCTCTGCTGCCGCTAAACCAGCCTGCATCGTATTCCCTAAACGACTGAGGCTGAGCAAAGGATTATAAAGTTGCCCAAGGTAGGCCAGGAAGATGACGAGTCCACCGATAGTCAACGTCCCAGACGCAAGTGCTTGTGCGCCAAAGTAGACAACTAGGACCGTTCCTACTGTCGCTACGATATCACCGAGTGGTGCAAAAATGGCGCGTTGCTGGGCGGCTTTCATGCGTGCTTTCCAATGCAGTACTCCGCGCTGCCGTAAGCGTTGCGTTTCGTACTCCTGGCGCATATAGGACTTAACCAATGCGATAGCTGAAAAAGGCTCCTCTGCCGCAGAGGTCAACTCGGCTAGACGTACACGCACATCGCGTGAGGCGTCACGAGTACGGCGGGCATAGAAGACTAATGATGCGAATAAGAAGGGGAGGACGAGAAGCGAGACAAGGGCTAATGGTGGGTCGAGGTAAAAAAGCATTACGGCAAAGACCAGAATGGTGAGCACTTGTGTGGCTCCATCGGTGATACCAGATACTAGCAGGTCTTCTACTGCCCCGACATCGCTCACAAGGCGACTAATGCTCTCACCCACACGATGATTATTATGATAGCGCAATGAAAGGCGCAGAAAGCGTCGGAACAGTTGCTCGCGTAGATCAATCACAACACGTCCTCCTACAAAGGCTCCGCAGTATTGATCGACATAGTTCGCAATGCCCTTTGTCAGTGCGATTGCCAGGTAGCCACCACAAATGAGAAGAACAAGATTGCCTGTAGGATGTTGTACGAGATTATCGACAATCAGCTTGAGCAGGTAGATTTTTGCGGCATTGAGGAGTGGACGTGTTACTGTCGCGAGAAAAGTTACGAGCAGGCGTCTCCGATATGGTTTGAGCAGAGTGAGAAAGCGGAACCAGATACGCATTAGTCTCGCTCCTCACGCCATTCGGAGTCGAGGAGTCCCATATGTAGAAAACTCACCCAGCGTCCCTCGCTCCATACAGCATCGCGTTCGTACCCTTCATGCACAAATCCTAGACGGGTATAGACAGCGATGGCACGCGCATTATCCTCGCGCACAACAAGTCCAATACGGTGCAACGCTAATTCACGGAAGCAGAAGCCTGTGAGCGTGTGAAGTGCGTCAGTGCCATAGCCTTGCCCATGCATATCGGGTGCAATAAAAAGACGTACTGTTGCTTTACGCGCGGCAAGATCGAGATCATTGAGACGAAGAAAGCCAACAACCGCCATTGCTTTTGTCTGAATTGCCAGGAGTTTCACGCGAGGCGTGCGGAGAAGTCGCTCGAACTCCTGCTCATGACTCTCGCGAGCGTCGAGTGCAGTAGCAGTTGTTGCCATCCAGGAATCAATCTGCGGGTCATGTTCCCATTGGCGCAGAAGTGCCAGATCAGCGGCACGCACAGGCCGCAGGTCAACAAGTCGTCCAGAAATCATATTATAATCCTTCCTTTTTTCTCATGCATGGTTCATCACTGTAAAAGAAGTATGGAGGTATTTCATGATACGAACATGAGAACATTCTTTTTTGTTCTCATGTTCGTATCATGAAATACCTCCATACTAAAGAACATGCCTTCTTGAAAAGTGAAAATGAATGAAAAAGAGTTTCTTTCGTGAGAGGATGAATACTATGCAGCACACTATGCGTCGAATAGGGACGATAGGAATAGTGAGTTTTCTGGCCCTCTGGCTTGCTGGATGCGGTGCATTAGTGACAACACCGGCACCGCCTATTCAGGCAACAGGCTCAACGGCTATCACACAGCCGTATCCCACGCCTACGACAACCAAAACACTCTATAGCAACGCCTTGGCGCAGCAAGCAACAGGCTGGGCAAATAGTCCCTCCTGTACATTTACAAGCAATGGATTGACAGTACACCCTAGTAGTGGACAAGCCTATATCTGTCTTGCTCCTACCACACCCATCGCAGATATGTCCGTGGCTGTCTCTGTACAACAAACAACCGGCTCACAGAATCACGCATTTGGCATTGTGTTTCATCATGAAGCACCCAAAAACTATTACTTCTTTGGAATTGATGCTCATGGTCGTTTCACGCTCACCGTTGTCGTCAACGATGTGAGACACATTGTTCTGCCCTTTACACGGAACAGCGTCATTCGCACTGGAATGAATGTCACAAACCAGCTTCAAGTTATCATGAAAGGGCAGCACGCAACGCTGCTGGTAAACGGGTCTCCTGTTGGGCAAGCGACTCTTTCCACCTTTGCGAACGGCACCGTTGGACTACGTGGAATCAATGATGGTGAGGTTCGCTTTCAACAGCTTTCGATTTCCCCTGTATAAGAGCACCTGGATGGGGCGTTTGAGCCAGAGGCAAGGCAATGAGAAAGGTGGAGCCTTGCCTCACCTGGCTCTCAACAGTAATGGTGCCGCCGTGAGCGCGAATAACCCACTCGACAATAGCAAGACCTAATCCACTACTATTGCCATCCGTTCGCACACGCGCTGGATCAACACGGTAAAAACGTTCAAAGAGATGAGGAATGTGCTCTGGGGCAATGCCTATCCCTGTATCACGAATGGCAAGGTACGCTGTGTGCTCCTTTTGTTCAACGCTGACCGTCACATGTCCCCCTGCATTGGTGTAGACAATGGCGTTATCCAACAAGTTGATGAGTGCTTGAAGAAGGCGTGCTTCATCACCAAGAATAGTAACTGGCTTGTCTGCATGTACATGAAGCACAATATGACGCTCCATTGCCACTATTTCAGCGTTAGCGACAACACCTTCAACAAGTTGATCGAGGCGTACTGGCTCCAATTCAAGTATTGTTTTTCCCTCGTCAGAGCGTGCCAGGGCCAGGAGTTCACTAATAAGATGACCTAATCGCTCGGCCTCACTATTGATATTCCCAAGGAGTTGCTTGTACTCTTGTGGGGTCATTCCTTCAAATAATGCGAGTTCGGTCATACTCCGAATCACGGCAACGGGGGTTCGCAGTTCATGAGAAGCATCCGCGACAAAGCGACGTTGTCGCCTGAATGCCTCATCCAGACGGCTTATCATGTCATTGAGCGTCGTTGCAAGGCGATGGACTTCATCGCGAGTACGTGGCACAGGCACGCGTTGATGAAGGTCTCCTGCTTGAATGTGTTGTGTGGTACGCGTCAAACGATCAATCGGTACGAAGGCACGCGAGGCGAGCCAATAACTTCCAAGCGCACCAAGCAGCAAGATACATGGCGCAATAAGAACGAGTTCGAGGGCAACGCTGTTTAATGCGGCGTTGAGTTGTGCGAGTGACTCTCCAACTTGCACTATGGCAACATGTGTCCCGTTTTCGGTCAAGACCATACTATAGATGCGTACTTGCTGTCCAGTATTGGTCGTTACATTTCCTTGCCAGGGCGTTCCCTGGAGAGCTTGCGTGACACTCACAGAAGGAATCCGCAACGTGGCAGATGCAGCCGTTTCGCGCAGAAGATGCCCTTTAGTATCCAGAATACGCACAAGTGAACCAAAGTTGACATCTGCGTGATTCCCCTGTTGATCCACTGCATTTGTTCCCAGTTCTGGCAGGTCACCCGTCACATCCTGAATAGTAATTTTGCCACTATCTGTTGCCGTGATACCATTACTAATTTGCTCAGCTTGCTGCTGAAGCGTGGTATCAAGGTTTCCTAATAATGAGGCTTGTAGTTGCGTATAAAGAATCGTATCTGAAAAGAAGATGAGTACTGCAAAGACAGCCGTGTACCAGAACATCAGTTGTAGACGAACCCCTAAAGGCCACATTCGAGAAAACAATGTATTCATTGGTCTGGCTCCTTGAGCTGATAGCCAGAGCCACGAATGGTATGAATCACATCAGACTCTCCTTCGGCGCATAGTTTATTTCGCACATAGCGAATATAGACATCAATCACGTTTGAAAGATGTTCCGCATCAAAATCCCAGACATGTTCCGCAATCATCGTTCGACTCAAAACCTGTCGAGGATGACGCATCAGGAACTCCAAAAGTGCATATTCTTTACTTGAAAGAACAATGAGGCGTTCTCCTCGTTTTGCTTCATGAGTCGTTGTGTCAAGGGCGATATCCAAGAACGATAAAACTGAGGTCTTCGACGTACTGTCTCGCCTGAGCAATGCTCGTACCCGTGCTTCCAACTCACTAAAGGCAAATGGTTTCACGAGATAGTCGTCTGCACCAAGATTAAGGCCCATCACCCGTTGATCGACTTCACCTAAAGCTGTGAGCATCAAAATAGGATACTTTCTTTTATGATCTCGCAACTGTCGGCAGACCTCGAAGCCATTGAGACCAGGTAAAAGAATATCCAAGATGATAAGGTCATATGGAACACTGAGACCTAGCGAAACAGCATCATCACCATCGGTGGCCAAATCAACTGCATAATGATACTTTTCAAGACTCCTCTTCAAATTTGGTCCCAGAGATGGATTATCTTCCGCAACTAAAATCCGCATTGCTCACTCCACTTCTTATACATAGGATATAGAGCTTACCTTCTGTTTTTTATTGTAGGTGAGAAAAATGAGGTGAAGATGAGCGCATTGCGTCATCAGAAATCTTATAACAAGAGCCTTATCGGGAAAACGCTCGGTGAGTATCTGACTAGCATGGTAGGCGATAGCATTCGGTGGGAGAGCAAGAGCCTCACGAATAAGCTGAATATGGAAGCTCCATTGCCTAGATACATGACATACAATATTTCTGGTGGGTAAGTTGGTCTCAATAGCTACAGGACGTAGTTGAAATAAGCCGTTTGAAGGCAGTCGCGTTCTAGCACTTTACTATTCCCTGCTTATAGTTATTTCTACAGATAGGGTTTTAAGCAAGGTACAACACTGCTTATAAAGGTCAATATAGCCGACGGAAGCAATATTTTGCATAACTTCTTCGAGAAAATCAGTAACTCCTTGCGTCTGATGTGTCTCTTTTAAAAGCAGTACAAATGAAAGGGCTGTTGTACTGTATAAGTGCAGAAGACTTCGTGTTCCACAAAATTTGAGCATATTCCAGTAGCGTTGATATGCTTCATCATAGTGTCCTTGTCGTCTAGCTATATCTGCTAGACCTGTTTCCGTCAAAACATAGGTTTCGATGTTCAGGCTTTGTCGGTGTTTCAAAACATCATAAAATGTCTCTTTTGCTTGTGTAAGCTTCCCTTGTGTCAATGCGATCAGACCAAGACCAATATCGACACTATGGCGATGTGCAGGAAAATCTTGCAGTTGTGCAAGGCGAGTTGCAAGAGAATGAAATACACTCTCGGCAGTGTCAAGGTGCTGGAAGCCGAGAGCGTGATATGCCTGATTGATTTGGGGCCACAGTGAAACCCACGGTGCTTCTCTATGATGTTCGCAATGCTCCATACATCGCTCTAACCATGCTTGCCCCTGGTCTTGTTGTCCATAGTTATAATAGACTTTACTGAGTAGCATCGAAGCCAGAATCCAACATACGTCTTGATGGGTCTCGTCGGCAGCTTGTAGGGCTGCAAGCAGACATTGCTCAGCATCTTTTTGTTGCCCTTGTAAAAGCAACGCCCAGCCATACTCAACGAACATGAATGCTGCTTGTGTTGCTCCCAATAGCTCTTTTGTTTCCTGCCAATGCTGAACAAGAGGTGGTTGTGCTGCATAGAATGGAGGAAAGCGAGAAACGTGGAGAGTCTGTTGCTCATTCTTGATAAACAAGCTATCATCCTCTAAAAGAAGCAAGTGTAGCCAGCGTTGAGTGATATCTAACAGAATGTCTCCCCGTATGCGTGTCCGCTCAGGAATGGCATGTAGCAACTGCATCTCTCCTTGTAGCTGCTCAACTACCGAGTGTCCCATCTGAGCGGCTTCGAGGAGATGTCCCATAAGAGAACGTGTGACTGCTAAACGGTGAATACTTGTTTCTACGAGTGCTCTATCAGTACTCATAGTTGTGTGCGTGAGCAGATAGCGATGGCATGCTTGCATACCTTCCCAGTCGAGGAGTGCTTCGTAGGCTAACATTTTTCCGGTGTACACTTTTCCACTCCATTCGTCTCTGTCGAGTCCTTGCTCATTAGAGGAAGAATGCGCCAAGTGTTGTAACAGGGAAAGTGCAGCATCGTAGTGAACGATAGCTTGTCGGTAGCTAAAGGTGCGACGGGCGTAATCACCTGCAACGACTCGATAGTACAGGGCTTGTAGCAGTTTTTGCCCACTCTGTTGATAGTGGAACGCAATCTCGGCTGCATACACTTCTCTCTGTGAGGCATACTGGCTCACTAGTAACTCCGCAACGGTAGAATGTATACGCCTCCTTCTCATGGAAGAACACGTTGTGGCAATAATATGCCCTACCGTTTCATGAAAAAAACTCACATACACATCATATTCTGAGTCAGAAGCGACTTCGATCAGGAAATGACGCTCTAGCAGCAGGTCAATGCTCTTGTCGTCGTTTTTGAGCAAGGACTGAAGGAGAGCAAGTGGAAATGGGCGTCCAAGCACAGCAGCAAATTCTAAGAGTTCGAGTGCATCTTGTGGTAAACGCGCGACACGGGAAAGCACAACATCACGGATGTGTTGCGAGTGCAGAAGAGCATTCGTGATGGTGTTTAGTTGAGAAAGAGCATCTGAGAGTTCTTGCTGTTCTAGAAGAGTGCGTACAGCTTCTACAAGATAGAGTGCATTGCCTTGAGTTGCTTGATAGAGCGATGCAGATGAGAGTGGTGGAGCAGCATGAGAAAGATGCAGATATTCCATCACTTCCTCTTGATTGAAGCGAGCGAGTTGCAAGGTCTGAATGCGTTGCTCTCGTCCTACATACCGCAGAAATGCATGGAGTGGTTGATTCTCACTTGTATCCTCTGGTCGATAAGAAATAACAATGAGGATTGGGTAGCCTTGCGGCTTATTGTCCGCTGAAAGTTCAAGCTGGATGAGTCGATGTAGAACGAGCAGAGTTGCTTCATCGGCCCAATGGAGATCATCCAGCGACAGGACAAGGGGATGTTTCCAACTTATGAACAACAGTATATCAACCAGACCGACCACAAGCAGAGAATACGCCTGTTCAGCAGGAAGTGTTTGGGTTGTCTCAACATCGGCGCGCTCTGCACTTAGTTCTGGTAACAAGGGGTAAACTCGTGCAAGTGTTGTCGCAGGTAATTCTGCTAATTCTTCTGCATTACAGTCGCGGAGCCAACTACGGAGCATCGAAAGAAGTGGCGCAAAGGCTATGCCTTGATCGAGCGCATAACAGGTACATGATAATGTGGTAATGTCTTTTCTTCGTGTACGTTGAAGAAACAGGCGTAGGAGAAAGCTTTTGCCAACACCTGCTTCCCCGACGACTGCTACCGTGTTTGTTCTATGCTCTGTCCGGGGCAAATCTCTCTTTTCAAGGTGTTGTGACAGCCATTGTAGTTCTGCTTTACGCCCAACAAATTGCTGTTCTTCCTGATCTACACGTCTCCTCTTTCTCGGTGAAGCTTGTTTTTGTAGGCGTGGCGTTGATAGAGACTGCGTATGTGTTCTTTGCGGTCTTTTGCCTGGCATCTGTTCGCTTGACTGCTCCTGCAACTCTCCACGAAGAACAGCAATATGTAGTGCGAGGGTTTGTGGGGAGGGGTCGGCACCGAGAGAATGCTCAAGAAATTGACGACACTGCTCAAAGGTATGTAATGCTCCAGCGGTGTCACCAACGCTGGCCTGACACTGCATGAGCTTTCGATAGAGTGGCTCGTGGGATGCGTCAAGCATTAACGCACGACGACCTACCTTGATTGCATTGTCATACTGTCGCTCCTCTATGTACCACTCCATCAGTGTCGTTGCCCCAAGCAAGTAAGATTCATGTAAGCGGGTGCGTTCAAACATGGCCCAACGCGCCTCTTCATCCTCTACAAGATAGTCGCCTGTGTATAGGGACAACGCCTGAGCAAGAAACGTGCATTGTGTATTTCTATGAGCTTCTGCATATGCACGTTCCAGGAGATGCTCAAACTCGACTGTATCAATCCAGACGTTACAATCGGAAGGCAAGGAAAGTCGGTAGCCAGCTTGTCCTCTGGGAACGAAGCGAGAAGGTATTTGTGGTTCTCGCATCGGTTCAAGGACGTTTCGGAGAGCACTGATCGCACTACGTAGCGTTTTGTGCGCGTGTTCAGTATGTTCGGGCCACAGTATGTCAGCCAACTTGTGTGCCGAGACCATATGACCGCGTTCGGTGAGGAGCAATTTGAATAACTGGCATGCTTGACTCGTATGCCAGTCTTTGGGCGAGACTTGTATACCATCTCGGTGCAAACGGAACTCGCCCAGTAAGTAGATTTGTAACTGCGTTGTCATTATCTTCGCTGACTATTTTATCTGTGCGAACAGAGAGATATGGATTATCTTGCAGTATATCATTACAGGCTTCTCCAATGTTCTGATAGTCGTTCTTTGACGGAACATCTTCAGAACATCCCTGATGTATAGTATGTTCAATTACACTGTTGTAATTCTCGTTAGAAAAGGAGCGATTGCCATGCGAACAGTAGCAATCACGGGTGCGAGTAGTCGTTTTGCTCGCGTCCTGTTACCTTTATTGGAGGCAGACCCGGACATAGAGCGGATTGTGGGTATTGATTTAGTGCCACCAGTGGGAACTTACAATAAGCTTACGTTTCAAATGAAATCTGGCTCGATGGTCTGCAACTTGCCTTTCCTCAACTACTCATTTCACGCTTACGTCCATGTATCGTGATTGGCCCTCATCAGGTTGCCGCGACAACGATGATTCAGCCTAACCATATGCATTTTACGAGCAAAGAAGTGTATGATAGTCGCCTACAACTCATTTACGAGGATGATCTTGCCTCGGCATTCGCCGCCTTTGTGAAGCATGATTTACCAGTAGCATATAACGTCGTTGGCGATGACCCTGACTCGATGTCGAATATTGCGAAGGCAGCAGGTTTCCAGGTGGTTGAGGTGCCACGCGAGATGATTATGCAGGCTGTAATCACCGCATGGCAAGAAGGAACAAGCACTATTGGGCCGGAATGGGTTGAGGAAGAAAGTTTTATTCTCTGTTCCAATGCCAAGCTCAAGGCGACAGGAGTATGGACCCCACGCTATACGACTGCACAGTCCTTTGCCGCAACTGCTACTGCAAGTTAGCACTCTCTACAGCTAATGAGGTATACAATGGAACTGTTACGTACTCCTGACGAACGCTTTGAGCATTTAGTAGGGTATTCTTTTGCTCCGCATTACATTTCTGTCGGTGGTGTCCGCATGCATTATCTTGACGAGGGCAGACCCGATGCCCAGATCGTGCTCATGCTGCATGGTGAGCCAACATGGTCTTATCTCTATCGGAAGATGATTCCCCTCGTCACTGCGGCGGGCTATCGTGTTATTGCACCCGATCTGGTTGGCTTTGGGCGATCAGACAAGCCAGCGCAACGTGAAGATTACACCTACCAACGGCACGTCGATTGGATGACAGGTTTGCTCACAGGCTTGGATTTGGATGATATGACTCTTGTCTGTCAGGATTGGGGAGGACTCATCGGGCTGCGTGTAGCTGCTGAGCAAGAAGCACGTTTCACGCGCGTTATCGCAGCGAATACTGGTTTGCCAACAGGCGATGAACCACTCAATCCAGCATTTCTCGCATGGCTTCAGTATTCGCAGACAACACCTGACCTTGATATAGGAAGTGTCATTGGTGCTGGTTGCATGGCCTATCCTTCACCAGAGGTCTTTGCGGCATATAACGCTCCATTTCCAGATGAACGCTATACAATGGGGTCACGACAATTTCCATTGCTTGTGCCTATTTCTCCTGATGACCCGGCAACTGAACCTAACCGTCGTGCATGGGAGGTACTCATGCGCTGGGAAAAACCATTTCTGACTGCATTCAGTGACTCGGACCCGATCACACAGGGCGGAGATAAGATACTGCAACAACGTATTCCAGGGGCGAAGGGGCAACCGCATACGACGATTGCCGGTGCGGGTCACTTTCTGCAAGAAGACAAGGGTGAGGAGTTCGCACAGGTGATCGTCGATTTCCTACAATGCACATAAACGAGAGAAGGGACAGATTCATGCAAGCACGTAGCATCATATTTACCGGAAAAAACCAAGTAGAGGTACAGACGAAAGATGTGCAAGACCCAGGACCGGGTGAGGTGCTTGTGCAGGCGACAAAGACACTTATCAGTGCGGGTACTGAACGTATCTGTTTCCTTCGCCTGTTTGAGCCAGGGTCCCATTGGGATGCGTGGGTGAAATATCCCTTCTCCACAGGCTACAGCATGGTTGGACGTGTGCTAGCCGTAGGTAAGAATGTGACAGGGGTACGAGAAGGCGAACGTGTTGCTGTCCACAGGCCACATCAACAGTACGCTGTCGCTCCCGTTGACGCCCTCTTTCGTATACCGGATGAAGTTTCTGATGAGGATGCATCGTGGTTTGCGCTGGCCTCAATTGTGCAGAACGGCGTGCGACGCGCACAACATATTCTGGGTGAGGATGTCGCTATCATTGGTTTGGGACCACTTGGGCAACTCGTCACGCAATATGTACGCCTTTTGGGTGCGAGACAGGTGATAGCAATTGACCCGGTTGAACAGCGTTTGCAATGTGCAGTAGCCTATGGTGCGACGACAACGCTTGCTCTCAGTGTAGATGAGGCACGGAGTGAGGTGTTGAAACTGACAAATGGCATCGGGGCAAACGTGGTGTACGACGTGACAGGAGCCGCCGCCGTTTTTGCACCCGCGTTACGACTCCTGCGTCGCTTTGGACGGCTTGTCTTGCTTGGTGATACGGGTACGCCCACAGCACAACATCTCGTTGGCGATGTGGTGACGAAGGGATTAACTATTCTTGGCGCTCACGATAGTAATCCACCTCCTCTTTCCACAGACCATGCCTATTGGAGTCGCAAACGTATGACAGAGTTGTTCTTCACCTATCTGGAACGCGAAGATATGCATGTCTCGCACCTAATCACGAACCGTTTTAGCCCCAATGATGCAGCAGCGGCCTACGAGTTGCTGAGCAAAGGAGGCGCGTCTCCGTTGGGCATTCTCTTTGATTGGACAATAGTATAAGGGAGCAAACACATGAGACACATCAAACAGTCTTTCGCATGGTGGTGTTTTGCACGAGGTGGAACGCAACCTGAACAACTTGTGCGTGCAGCAGTGGAGATCGGTTATGAGGCCGTTGACCTGGTGAGTCAAGACCATTGGCCTTTGCTGAAATCATATGGTTTGAAGATTGCTGCGATAGCTGGACATCAGTCTATTGAGCAAGGACTCAACAGGCGCGAGTATCACGAACGCATTGAAAAAGAACTGCGTGCAAACCTTGCACTCGCGGAGCAGTGGAACATTCCAAACATTGTTGTCTTTAGCGGCAATCGTGACGGGCTAGACGACAAAACAGGAGCAGAGATTACAGCAGAGGGCTTGCGATGTGTTGCAGGAGCCGCCGAAGATGCAGGCATCACCTTCGTGCTAGAATTGCTCAATAGTAAAGTGAACCATAAAGACTATCAAGCTGATCGCACAGCATGGGGAGTCGAGGTGTGCGAGATGGTTGACTCACCAAGCGTGAAATTGCTCTACGATATCTACCATATGCAGATCATGGAAGGGGATATTATTCGCACCATTCGGACCAATCATGACTTCTTCAGTCACTACCATACCGGAGGCAATCCTGGTCGCCATGAACTTGATGAGAGACAGGAATTGAATTATGCCGCGATTTTCCGCGCTATCCGCAATAGTGAGTACGAAGGCTATGTGAGCCATGAGTTTCTTCCAACAGGCGACCCGATTGCTGCACTCAAACACGCTTTTGCACTTGGTAGTCAAGAATTGTAATCCATATTGTTATTGTACATGGTAGGACAGAGTAGACTCTTCAAGTAGGAGGCACCTATGAGCGAGTTCGTCTCCCCGTTGAATGCAGAGCGACCTGCATCGAAACGGACTGCGAAGAATTATGCAGGCTATGTGTTCTTTGTCTTGTTCTGCATCAACTTGTTAAACTACGTGGATCGCTATATCTTGATAGGAGCATCCACAATCATCGCCAAAGAACTCCACTTTGGCATCGATGGCATTGGCTATCTCGCATCTGCTTTTCTCGTTGTCAGCATTGTTGCGACACTTCCTCTCGGTATCTGGGCAGATCGTGCGAAGCGAAAGACAGTGATCTGGGTTTGTGTCGCCGTATGGAGTGCGATCACTGCGCTTACAGGATTTTCTTGGAACTTTACCTCGCTTTTGATAACGCGCATGGGGTTAGGTATTGGAGAAGCTGGCTACAGTCCGGCGAGTGGTGCAATGTTAGCAGACTATTTTCGACGCGCGGTTCGCGCACGTGTATTAAGTTGGTGGTGGACCAGTGCTCTGCTTGGAACAACGGGAGGTATTATTATTGGTGGTGTTGTCGCAGGTCTTGGTTTTGGCATGTGGCGATGGGCTTTTGTGTGGACTGGACTGGCTGGTCTCCTCTTTGCGCTTCTTGTTGTGCTGATGCGTGAACCGCGACGCAACGAAGCCGATGAGGAAACATCGGCTACCGATGCTGCCAGTGCTCCTCATGGTGTTTCTACGACACCAGTTAGTGTGTTGGTGCAGAAAGCACCCTCGCTTTATTCACTTCTTCGGGTGAAAAGCTTTGTCATTTTAACGCTTGTGTGGCTCTTCACCAGTTTTAACGTAGGTGCCAGTGCGACCTACCTGCCAACGTTGCTTCAACAGAACGATACGTTTGGCTTCAGTTCAGGAGTAGCGGCACTCTATACAGGCGTTGGTTTCGCGGTTGCTGGCATTATTGGCGTTGTCATGGGTGGCTACTTGTCAGATGCGCTCAGAAGTCGCTTTCCAGGTGCACGAGTTCTGATTTGTGGTATTGGCTTGCTTATTGGTGCTCCTGCCTACGCATTAGCCGTTTTTGGAGCGGTGAATCATAACCTCATTCTTTTTACGATTTTCTTTCTCCTTGCAACTCTGCTGAACCAAATGTACATTGGTCCGTCAAACGCTGCCATTCTTGATGTTGTGCCATCGGTCATTCGCGCTTCGGCACTTGCTGTTTCTGGCTTTGCTTCGGCATTATTAGGGAGTGCCTTTGCACCTTCTATCGTGGGCCTTTTAGCAGGTCTGTTTGACCCGACGCATGGACAGCATTTTCTGCATAATAGCGCAGGACAAGACTTAACGCTTGCTCTCTTAGTCACTTGTGTTCCTTGCTTGTTTCTCGCAGGCGTCCTCGGAGTCGTTGGCTCTCGTTGGGTCAAGGCAGACATGTTGGCGGCAGAGCAGCGAGATAAACTTGGTTCTTAACTTTGGAGGACATACTTGTGTCTCAAACTTCCATAAGCAACAGCACACTTTCCGAGAGTGCTCAACATAAATATCTTCCTAATGAGTCTCTTCCTGAGGAGACTCCACTCCCTCACGTCCGTGTCGCCATTCTTGGAACTGGCTTCGCTGGTTTAGGCATGGCAATTCAACTCAAGCGACATGGCTACGACGACTTTGTGGTGCTTGAAAAAGCGGCAGAAGGTGGAGGAACATGGCGCGACAATACCTATCCGGGATGTGCTTGTGATGTTCAATCACATTTGTACTCCTTCTCGTTCGCACTCAATCCTGCATGGAGCCATGTATTCTCAGCGCAGAGCGAAATTCACGACTATCTCCGCTCCTGTATAAAACGGTTTGCTATCCAGTCCCATATCCAGTGGAACACGGAACTACAAGATGCTTCGTGGAATGAAGACGACCAACAGTGGCACATTACCACGTCACAAGGTCAGCTTCTGGCTGATATCCTCATCCTAGGGAATGGACCATTGAGCGAACCATCGCTTCCAGCCATTGCTGGCATTGAGGGCTTTGAGGGAACGCTGTTTCACTCGGCACAGTGGCGGCACGAGTACGACTTGACGGGCAAGCGTGTAGCAGTAATTGGGACGGGTGCATCGACCATTCAGTTTGTGCCACGCATCCAGCCACAGGTCGGTCATCTTACGCTCTTCCAACGTACAGCACCCTGGATTGTGCCCCGACTCGATGCTCCAATCCCCACATGGCAACACATGCTGTTTCGTATCCTGTCTGTTGCTCAGCGTGCTCTACGCTACAAAATGTATTGGCAACGCGAACTGACCGCTTTGGGATTGATCTATCGTCCTAACTTGCTTGAAGCAGGCATGAAAATTGCTCGTGAGCACCTCGAAGCGCACGTCTCGGACCCAGCGTTGCGAGCAAAGTTGACGCCGCACTATACATTAGGCTGTAAACGTATTCTATTATCCGATGATTTCTATCCAGCGGTATCTCAGCAGAATGTCGAAGTTATTACGGACCGAATCCGTGAGGTACGGGCGCATAGTATCGTGACCGAGGATGGCAAAGAACATGAGGTGGACACACTCATTTGTGGTACTGGCTTTCACGTGACCGATACGCAATTCTCTCAGCGTATTCATGGACGGAAAGGGCAATCACTCGCTGACACGTGGCATGATGGACCGCACGCCTATTATGGAACATCGATAACGGGCTTCCCCAATCTGTTCTTGCTCATTGGCCCCAATACGGGTCTGGGCCATAATTCGATGGTCTTCATGATTGAGGCTCAGACACACTACATTCTGAACTGCTTACGTATGATGGCTCAACGGCATGTGCAAACCATCGAGATACGACCTGAGAACGAGGAAGCGTACAACAAGGAGATGCAGCAAAGAATGCGTGGAACGGTCTGGACCTCTGGATGTGCCAGTTGGTACCTTGATGCAAGAGGACATAACACGACGCTCTGGCCTGGGTTTACCTTTGAGTTCTGGTATAGGACATATCGCTTTGACCCACAGCACTATAATGTACTTCCTCAGCGTGTAGCTGTCCACAGTGTTCTCTAAGACGTTTTTCAAGAGAAGGACCGAAGGACTATGATGATACAATCGGACTATCCGCGTCCCGACTTTGACCGCTCGCATCGCTGGCTCAGCTTAAATAGGGAATGGGACTTTGTACCTGATCCCGACGATGGTGGACGAGAAGCAGGCTGGCAACATTCAGGACGTGCTCCCTGGTCACAGCGTATATGTGTTCCTTTTGCTTGGGAATCGTCTGCCTCTGGTATCGAGCAGGAGTGGCTTCCTGTCGGCTGGTATCGACGGAAGATTCAGCGTCCCTTAGAATGGGCAAACGAACGGACCATTCTTCATATTGGGGCAGCCCACTATGTATGTCAGGTGTGGCTCAATAGTCGGGAGATTGGTGAGCACGTCGGCGGCTACCTTCCATTCTCCTTTGATCTCACTGATGCACTCGACGAGAATGGGCAAGGCGAAGTCATTCTACGTGTTGAAGCTCCTGTAGACAAGCGATATATTCCTCATGGAAAGCAACGCAGTCGTCCAAGCGATGGGTACGACGATTGTGCTTTTACCCCTACGAGCGGTATCTGGCAATCGGTATGGCTAGAAGGGCGTCCTGCAACGTATATCGAGCAGATACAACTTCGTCCAACAGAAGACCTGAGTGGAATTCATGCACAGATAACTCTGAATGGTCCGCATGTCGTCGGCGCACTGCTCTCCTTATATATACAAGGACAGGACATACGAATACTGTCGGTACACGATGAGAAGGTGGTGACAACACTCATGAGTGTTGCAGGATACGATCATAATGGTATTCCACTGCTCAATGGA
>CAXUIS010000024.1:0-3679 GCA_964250915.1 uncultured Ktedonobacteraceae bacterium
ATGATGGGCTAGGCGGAGGACACATTGGCAACGATGGTCTCACTCGATGCGTTGCCCTACCGCCCCCATCATTGGGCGCAATGAATTGCTGCCCCTACCGACGAAAATTACCATAGTCATAATCCTAGGTGGCTTAATACCAACGTCTCCCTTGGCGTGGAGAACGGAACAGACCAAACGGGGGCCGAAATCCCAGCAGCCCAAACACGATAAGGAGACTGACAAGGGCAAGACCCACAACAACGAATAGTCCAGCTAGAGCAACACCTATAAACACAAGTAGCGCGCCAAGCAGTACTAAAAGTGGTTTGATAAGCATGAAGCCAAGAACGACAAGAAGAATTGTACGCCCTGCTTTATTGCCATGCTGTGGACGTGCCCACGGAGGAACCTGACTATTGTACGACCCATAAGGTCTATACCCATGTTCCATCGCATCGCCATCGGGACTCAGGTTGTTATAGCGCGGTTGCTGCTTTTGCTGTACTGATGATGGAGGTATGTACGCGCCTTGTACTGGCCTATCCTGCGCTTGATAGCTGTATGGTGGGATAGGGGGCAGATTAGTAACCGAGTCCTCGAAGTTCGCGGGATGCTCGTTCTTTGGAATATTGCCAGTATTTGGCTTTGTAGACCAATAGTACGGTCGCGCTTCGCTTTCCTGAGCATTCTTTTGTAGACTAGCAGAATGATTATAAAAAGGCCGCTCGTTTTGCTGCGGCTCGAATTCTTGTTGGCTCATATATGTTCTCCTTGTAGCCGTGGAACCATCACTTATAACTACGTTCTCTGGAAACAAGGGTTGCATAGAAGCATAGTTGTTTGGTAAGGTAGTTAAAGACGTGTGGTCCTATATATGTAACAAACGGGCACAGTAATACGTCATACATTGTGGTAGCGAACCAAATAAATTTTTTAGCATATTAGATACGATAGAGGTATGGTTGGAAAACATGACAGGGGCAGAGCACCTGTCATGTCAAAATCGATTTCTGTATAATTTACTGGGGAAACGTCGTTAGCACCATAAGAGCAACTCTTCCGCTCTTCTCATAATATTGGGCGACTACTCGGCATGTCTTTGGAGTACCTGCGGGGAAGGATTTTTTTCAATGGATGAACACATACACGATGAACAGATAGAGAACGAACATGCTCTTGTGCCTGCGGGTGGTAGCGGTTCTAGTAGTGAAGAGGTGAGCGATGAAGATGCTACAGTGCCAACAAAGGCCATGAAGCGTACAGACGTACATGAGGAACGGCGTTCTATAAGCCGCTCACTCGCAGCCCTGCGCCGTCAGACGCCACTTCCTATTACGCCAACAGTAGACGAAACCGCACTACGTCGTACACGTGTCAATCGTATCTTGATGCGCAAACGTCATATAGACCGCAAATATACAAATGGCAAAACTGGTTTACGTCTCCTTGTTGCAGCTGCAGTTCTTTTCATTATCTTCGCAATGCTTATCTCTGGTGGGACAGGTACAGCGTATGCGTATTATCAGGCCCAACTCCCATTGCTGAATGGCATCGCGCAACACTCGCTCTTTCAAACCACGCGCATCTATGATCGCAATGGTAAATTGCTCTACGAGCTATATGACCATCAACAAGACCGAGGTCGCCGTACGTATGTCAACTACAACGATATTTCGCCTTTGCTGGTAAATGCCACCGTTGCCACGGAAGACCATACTTTCTGGACAAATAGCGGCGTTGATTATAATGGTGTTGTACGTGCGGCCCTTGCTGATTTACAGCATAATGGTGCCGTACAAGGAGCAAGTACTGTTACCGAGCAACTCGTCAACAACCAGTTTTTTAATAACCAAAAGGGCAATCTACAAGTCAAGGGTGAGGAAATAGTGCTGGCAACAGGCTTGACGCAGCAGTACCCGAAGTGGAAAATCATGGAAATGTACCTGAACACGGTCTACTATGGTGATCTTAACTATGGTATCGAAGCTGCTGCGGAAAGCTATTTCCGTCTGCAACCAAAATGCACATTAGGCAAATGTAAACCGGCAGTAAGTCAGCTTGACCTTGCACAAGCATCGATGTTAGCAGGCTTACCACAAAGTCCATCATACTACAACCCGACAACAAATAAACCAGTTGCGTTGCAACGCCAAAAGCTAGTACTTCAATCTATGCTTGGCTTAGGTATGATTACGAAGCAACAGATGATGGATGCAGAAACTGAAACTGCAAAATTTACGTTCGAGCCTTATTCGGTAACACATCACCTGCAAGCTCCACACTTTGTCAACTATGTGATCGACAATGTTCTAGCTCCTATGCTTGGTAGTCGTCTCGCGGATGGTGGCTTGAATGTGTATACGACACTTGACCTGGACTTGGAAAAGCAGATTGAGCAACTTGTGTACGACAAACTCTACAAGCAGCAACAAGATAATTATCTAGGTGTTTATGGCCCACTCAACGTCACAAACAATTTGAATAATGCGGCTGTCGTGGTGATAAATCCAAAGAACGGCGAAATTCTGGCGATGGATGGAAGCGCAAACTTTAATCAAAACACACCAACCATGCAAGGGCAGGATAACGCAGCCCTTGCACTTCGTCAGCCTGGCTCATCGTTTAAGCCAGTAGTGTACGCGACAGCCTTTGAAATGGGTTGGTATCCTGCGATGATTGTGCCTGACCACAAGACCATTTATCCCGTAGGATGTGATGGAAATGTTCCTCCTAAGTGTTACTCACCACAGAACTACGATGGGACATTCCATACACAATATCCCATGACGATCCGCACCGCCGTTGCAAATTCGTTTAACATTCCAGCGATTGACGCCATTGAGTTCGCAGGTGTCAACAACGTCGTCAATATGGCAAGTCGTCTTGGTTTGAGCGAGATTGCTAACCTACCAGCACAAAGACTTGTTCCCTCTATGGCAATTGGCTCCGACGAAGTAACGCCTCTTGATATGACGAGTGCTTATGCCACCTTTGCTAATCAGGGTGTACGTGAACCTCAAACCTCTGTATTAGAGATCACGGACAATCAGGGCAAGCTCATTTACAAATATGATGAAAATCATCCAAAGGGTGTGCGTGCTCTAGGTGCCGATGTCTCGTTCCTGGTCAGTAGTATGTTATCCGACAAACCGGCTCGCTACCACGAGTTTTCGCCTGGGAACTACCTGGAACTAGATCGGCCCGCAGCTGCGAAGACAGGTACTACCGATAGCTTTAAAGATAACTGGACAATGGGCTATACACCGTATGTCGCTACTGGCGTTTGGGCAGGGAATAGTAATAATGTGGAAATGACACAGAACACTATTGGTATCACCGGTGCTGCTCCAATCTGGCATGACGTAATGGAGTTAGTATCACATAAGTACAACTTCCCGCCTGATGATTTCACTGTCCCTGCTAACGTTCATAAAGGCGTGGTTTCGGCTACTACTGGTCTCGCACCACGCCCAGGCGAGGGAACCGTTGAAGACTGGTTTATTGATGGCACTCTACCCACAACCGGCGATGGAGGAGGTTACTACACACCACCGACAACGTGTGGCTACTTCTGCAATCCTAATAACGGTGGTCAACCCATTCAGCCATAACGCTGTATATGCATGTGTTGTTGTAAGCGTGTTGCCCTCAATGCTGACATTGATGATGTGATTGTCTATCCCGCGCCGTGGATGGA
>CAXUIS010000024.1:3689-7286 GCA_964250915.1 uncultured Ktedonobacteraceae bacterium
GTCTGCGGGCCCCCCCCTCCTTCTCCCACCCCCCCAAACCCCCTAAAAAAAAAACACATGCATACTCCCTCTTGCTTCTCTGGAACATTTGCGCTATCATACGGGTGTCTCTGCGTTCTTAGACGATTCAACAAAGAGGGAGGACTAGAACATGGCAGACAAAGAGACGAGACGCCAGCGAGTTGTGCCAAGTATGGAACAAGGGACTTCGCGCGTTAGCAAGGCGGCAGTTGGGAATGCGAAAACCGTACAGAGCACCCGCGTAGAGCAACGTTCACAATTACCCACGTCAAAACAGAACACACGCGGTGGGTCCTCCAAATCATCAACACGCGGCAGAAAGAGTACCACAAGTAGTACACCTAGAAAAACTACACCATATCGTACCGTCCCTAAACCAGCACCGAGCGATCCTCGTGCTATTGACTGGGCCTATAGTAAATGGAACGGTATGGAGGCACATCAGCAGCAACGCGTGTGGAGCATTGTGCTACTGATAGTATCTCTCGTACTCTTCGGCTCATTAACGATATTTCAAACCACACCTATCTTAGGGAGCATCGGTAAATTCTTTCTCCTGATGTTTGGCTGGTCGGCCTATCTTGTAGCTTTCGGTCTTGTAGCTTTGGCGTTAACACATCTCATCGAAGGAATTCGTAACGAGCCGCTGCTACGCTGGTCAATGGTTTTTGGCTTGGGTGCAATCTGGCTCTTACTTCTTATAGAAAGTCGTCTCATCATAGGAAACGACTCGCTCACGACAGGCATCGTAGCAGGACTGTTAGTGCGCCCATTGTTAGGATGGCCTGCGGCAGCCGCACATGTTATTACAATTGGTCTTATTGTACTACTCATCATCTTCACCTTTCGTATTACCTTTGGTCATGTGCTCCTGGTCGGTCAGTTTATACAACACCTTCTTTCCGATGAAAAAAGACCAACATTGAGCAACAAAAATGGACCAGCCTCAACTGGTCCCTCGCCATTTCTTGGACAACGCCCACAATTCAGCCGCTATGGAAACGGCATGGTACCCGTTCAACAGCAACAGGTCCAGACACGCAACGTAGCAGACGTAAGCGAGGAAGACGAAGATGATATAGAGTTTGAGGCAGATTTTGATGACGAGGACGATGATCCACGCAACGATATCAATATTCATAAGCAAGACGTAGGCATCGTGCCACGCGGCCCGCGTACACCCATCGCCCTTGACGTGGATAATCATGTGAACGCGGTGAGAGGTGCTCGTCAACAGCCGCTTCCACTCGATACAAATCTTGATAAGCTGGTGATAAAAGATACAGGGCACATGGAAGACCTCATGCCGAACAGGAGCCATCAGGTAAGTGAGGTACCCAAAACACCGCAGAAAACGCCGCGTATCGCCAATCCAATACCGCAAGGCGAAAATTTCTGGATTTTGCCTCAGACCACTCTCCTTAATAGCCCAGATGAGGTCAAAATTCAAATGCTCGGCGACGACACGGAGACGCTGGCAAAAACCATTCAAGAGACGCTACGTAGCTTTCGTGTCGATGCGGAGGTCAAAAAAGAAGATATCAGTATCGGCCCCACCATCATCCGTCTCGGCATCCGACCTACGGGCAAGCCAGAGATGAAACCTGACGAAAAGACGGGTAAACTTGTTCCTGTACGTGATGCTGGCGGCAATATCATCTACGAGACGCGCACCCGTGTGAGCCGTATCATGGCTCTGCAAAACGATCTTGCCCTCGTACTTGAAGCCAAAACCATTCGTATGGAGGCACCCGTACCAGGACGCCCCTATGTAGGCGTTGAGATTCCAAACAAAAATAGTCGGCTTGTCACATTGCGCGAGGTGTTAGAGAGCAAAGAATATCAGGTAGCAAAAGCGAAATCGAGGCTCGCGGTTGCGCTGGGCAAAGACGTAGCGGGTGTTGTGCGCGTGGGCGACCTCGCTCGTATGCCGCACTTGCTCATCGCAGGCGCAACTGGAGCCGGCAAATCGGTTATGATTAACGCTATCATCGCCAGTATTATCACACAAGCGACGCCGGACGATGTACGGCTTCTCATGGTTGACCCGAAGATGGTCGAACTCAACATGTACAATGGTATTCCACATCTGCTCTCGCCAGTCGTAACTGAGGTCGAGAAGGTTGTTTCACTGCTCAAGAATGGCATCAACGAGATGGAGAAACGCTATCGCCTCTTCTCTCAGTTAGGAGTACGCAACCTTGATGGCTATCGCAAAATGCGAGCCGAGCGTGCTGTGAAGGGTGACAACACACTGAACAATCTTCCCGCGATTGTGATCATCATCGACGAATTAGCGGACTTGATGATGGCGGCACCGGAAGAGGTTGAGGGCATGATCTGTCGTCTGGCACAGTTAGCTCGCGCGACCGGTATTCACCTTGTGGTGGCAACGCAACGTCCATCCGTCGATGTTATCACGGGCTTGATCAAAGCTAACATTCCCACCCGTATCTCGTTCATGGTCAGTTCCGCCGTAGACTCGCGTACGATTATCGACATGGGTGGTGCTGAACGACTCCTGGGACGCGGCGACATGCTCTATCTTCCCTCAGACGCGGGACGTCCTGAACGTATTCAGGGAGCATTTCTTGCGGACGAAGAGGCGGAAAGCCTTGTGCACTACTGGCGTGAGCAGGCAGCACAACACGCTATCGCAGCCAATGGTGGGCAAAACATTGATCCAGTAGAGGTACAGACAACGGTTGAGCCAGGCTGGGAGCTAAAAGAGCAGACATCAGACGAGTTTGAATTAGACGACGACCTGCTCGAAAAAGCTGAAGAGGTCGTGCGCGAATACGAGAAAGCCTCGATCTCGCTCCTGCAGCGTCGTCTACGCATCGGCTATTCGCGTGCGGCTCGCCTGATCGACCTCTTGGAGGAGCGCGGCATCATAGGCCATTCCGAGCAAGGAGGACGTGGTGGGCGCGAAATTATCGACGGAGGAACAGGTGGGCGCGGTAGTGGAAGCTTTGGTGAAAGTCACTCTATGGCTGATGAGGTCGCCGACATCATGGCGGAGGAGAAAGCGCGTGACGATTTCTTGAAGAAACAAGCTGCCAATGGCAAACTACCCTCGGTGCCTCAACCAAAGCCACAACAGCCAGTCGATGACGACGATGAAGAGTATCAGCCCTTCTAAAAGTGAGGAATAGAGCATGGAGCGTCAAAACATTTCAAGTGGTGTGCCGTGGGAAGCTATTGTCGGCTATTCACGAGCAGTACGCGTTGGCAATAGCGTCCATGTCGCAGGGACAACTGCAACCAATGAACAAGGGCACGTTGTTGGCAAAGGCGATGCTTATGCACAAACAATACAGGTACTCAAAAACATTGAACGTGCGCTTACAAAAGCGGGTGTAAGTATGAAAGACGTTGTACGTACCCGCATGTTCGTCATCAATATCGACGACTGGCAGGAGATTGGTAAAGCGCATGGTGAATTCTTCCGCGATATCCGACCCGCCGCTACAATGGTGCAAGTGAGCAGATTGATCGAACCTGACATGTTGGTTGAGATTGAGGTGGAGGCGGTTATCAACGAACTAGGAGACATCTAATGAATTTTGACAATCA
>CAXUIS010000024.1:7386-16897 GCA_964250915.1 uncultured Ktedonobacteraceae bacterium
AACGGTAGGGGCAGCAATTCATTGCGCCCAATGATGGGTCGGGAGGGGTCCACATCGGCACAAGAGAAGCGTTGTGGGTACGTTCGCCCCACCTCCCCCATCATTGGGCGCAATGAATTGCTGCCCCTACCGATATTCCTATATTCGGTTGTCAAAGTTTATAAGTAAGTCGTTCGTATCTAGGTACGTTTGTGTCACAATATAGCTATGGAGGTACGATACGAAGATGGAAGAAAACGTTCCAAGCGAAATTGTGCAAGAGGCTGAGGTTGAGGAATTAACTGAGGAGGGTCGCGCGCGTATTCGGCAAGAGCTGGCAAAGGTGAGAGCAAATAGGCAACCAGGGAAAAAGGGCCTGACTCTTGTGTATACGGGTAATGGTAAAGGTAAGACAACGGCTGCACTCGGCGTATTGTTACGAGCATGGGGCCAGAACCTGCGCGTTGTAATGTTACAATTTATGAAAGCCACCACCGGCAAGTGGGGAGAAATCCGTGCGGCAGAGCGTATGGGTGTCGAGATTATCCCGTTGGGACAGGGCTTTACGTGGACGAGCGAAGACCTGGACCATGACCGCGCCTTCGCGCAAGAATGCTGGCAACAGTGTCGTGCGAAAATTGAAAGCAACAACTACGATATCGTCATCATGGATGAAATCACTTACACTCTCACCTATGGCTGGCTTGATATAGAAGAGGTGCTTATGACACTACGCGCTCGTAATCCCACGCTCCACGTTATCTTGACCGGACGCGATGCTCCCGAAGCCTTGATTGAATATGCAGACCTTGTAACGGAGATGCGCGAAATCAAACATCCTTATAAAACACAAGGTATTATGGCCCAGAAAGGGCTTGATTTCTAAAAGGATACATCATGACTTCCCCATTTAACATAGCTATTCCTCCTCTTGACCAGGATACGATGAATCAAGCACGAACACGACAACAGCAATTGACAAAACCCCCTGGTAGTATGGGACGCCTGGAAGAGATTGCGATACAAATGGCAGGCATCACACATCAAGTACTGCCAACAATACAGCGCAAAGCGGTTATCATTATGGCAGCCGATCACGGTGTTACGGCGGAGGGTGTCAGTGCTTATCCTTCTGCTGTGACGCCTCAAATGGTCCTCAACTTTTTGCATGGAGGAGCCGCAATCAACGCACTAGCACTCCATGCAGGAGCAGAGGTTGTGGTCGTCGATATTGGCGTCGCGGAGGAAATACAGCACCCTAAACTGCTCTCGCGTAAGGTTGCAGCTGGCACCACAAACATGGCGCAAGGACCGGCAATGACACGCGAGCAGGCTCAGGCTGCTATCAACGTAGGCATGGATGTGGCAACGTCGCTGATACAACAAGGCGTTGATATGCTTGCAACGGGCGAGATGGGCATTGGTAACACGACAGCATCGAGCGCAGTTACAGCAGTGCTTGCTCATGTTCCCGTTCAGCTTGTCACAGGACGTGGTACAGGCATCGACGATGCACAACTTGCACATAAAATAGCCATCATCGAACGCGCCATTTCTCGGAATAGTCCTGATGCAACAGACCCGCTCGATGTACTCGCCAAAGTTGGTGGTCTGGAAATAGCGGGATTGGTTGGAGTTATTCTTGCTGCGGCAACACATGGTGTCCCAGTCGTTATTGATGGCTTTATTTCAGGAGCGGCAGCCCTTGTTGCGACACAACTTGTTCCCGCTGTGCGCGACTATCTTTTCGCCGGACATGTCTCCGTCGAGAGTGGACATCATGTTATTCTTGAGCAACTCAAACTCTCACCAATGCTTGACCTGAACCTGAGACTTGGCGAGGGAACCGGTGCTGTTCTCGCTATGACAATTATTGACGCGGCCCTATATGTGCACCGCGAGATGGCAACCTTCGCCGAAGCTGGCGTCAGCGATAAAGAATAAAATAAAAAATAAGTGTGCCTACACCTCTGTTTCATAGAGGTGTAGGCACACTTATTTTTTATTACCTCATCACTACCATTTAGCTATGCATTTGCTTATGGTAAAGCTAATAACATATCTTCTTATATGTATGTCGTTCTCTAATGCATAGGGCGTCATCATAAAATATGAAAAATAGAAGTGATGAGGTAATTAATATGAGTGAAAAACCACGTATTCTCATAGTTGACGATGACACAGCGTTGTTGCAGGCATTGCCACAGGCGTTGTATATTCGCATGCGTGATATAGACGTAGACACATCTGATTCGGCATTAGAGGCTCTCGACTTACTTCAAAAAAATGATTACGACGCCATTGTAAGCGATATCAAAATGCCAGGGATGGATGGCCTTGCTCTGTTGGCAAAGGTGCAAGAGCTACGACCAGAGACACCGACGCTGTTAATCACAGGTCATGGTGAACACGACCTCGCAGTCCTGGCCTTGCGCGGTGGTGCCTATGATTTTATTCAAAAGCCGATTGATCGTGACTATTTTGTGGCAGCACTGCGGCGTGCTATTCACACCCGCCAACTGCGTCGCCAGGTGTATGAGCAACAACTCGCCCTCAAATTACACGCAGGTTCACTTGAAGGCTTGGTACAACGCCGCACACGCGAACTGGTCGAGGCCAATGCGGTCAAGGATAAATTTCTCAGTATTGTCTCGCATGAACTCAAGATGCCGCTCGCAAACCTGAAAGGCATGACGCAGATGCTGCAACGCCAAATCGAGAGTGGCACGGCATCTGACTTAATTTATCGCGGTCTGAGCGACATGGAACGTTCGCTTGACCGCACCGAAGTTCTTGTGCAAGACCTGCTCGATACCTCGCTCATCGAAACGAACATGTTTACTCTGCACCGCACACGTTGTGATTTAGTAGAGTTGTGCCGCGAACTGCTGAACGAGTATACGGCAGGTGCAGGACCAGATTTAAGCTTTGACTACCTTGGCAATCCTATTGAGGTTGAGGTAGACCGTGCACGTATCTGTCAAGTGTTACTCAACCTTTTCACCAATGCACGCAAGTATGCACCCACAGGCTCGCCCATCACTGTAACACTACAACAATCGGGCTATGAAGCAACTGTTTCGATTCGAGATATGGGGATAGGCATACCAGAAGAGGTCATTCCGCACATCTTTGATCAGTTCTATCGCGCCCCAGGTGTCGAGGTGCAAAACGGTTCACGTCCTGGTCTCGGTCTAGGACTCTACATCTCACGCAAGATTGTCGAACGACACGGCGGACGTATCGAGGTTATGAGTAGTCCAGGTAATGGTAGTGCCTTCTCGGTTATCCTCCCCGTCTATGTAGACCTACAAACAGAGGATGTAGAGGGTATCGCTACCCTGACACCGCATACACAAGCAATATGGACGATGGTACGATAAAAGGAGAGCTTCACAATGATTGACAATATAACCGACATACCAATGCAAACCAACACGAAGGCACACGGTTCACTAGACGCTGACATCATCATCAAGAATGCGCCTGACCCAGTGTTTATCTCTGACCTGGAAGGCAAGATTTTATCGGCGAACGATGCCGTTTATGAACTACTCGGCTTCCGCACCGACGAAGTGTTGGAACAATCGCTGTCACGTTTCATCAGTCCCGAAGAGACACGCGAATTTACCGCAGCCCTGCGCGAAGTTATTGAGCGCGGTGTCATTCGCAACACGCGCTTAAATCCACGTAGCGCATCAGGTGAAGTCATTCCTACAAGTCTCAATGCCTCGGCACTACGCGACACGGATGGCAAAGCGATTGGCGCAATTGGCATTCTGCGCGATATGCGCGAGCTGGATAAAGCACTAGCATATTCCGATAGCTTGATTAAGAACGCCCCTGATCCAGTGTTTGTCTCCGACCTGGAAGGCAAGATTTTGTCGGCGAATGATGCTGTTTACGAGTTGCTCGGTTTCCGTCCTGACGAAGTGCTGGAACAGTCGTTGTCGCGTTTTATTAGTCCCGAAGAGACACGTGAGTTCCTAGCAGCCTTGAGCGAGGTTATCGAGCGTGGCGTAACCCGTAACGCACGTCTCAACCCGCGTAGTGCATCGGGTGAGGTTATCCCGACGACGCTGAACGCAGCAGCATTACGTGACCCAGATGGTAAAGCGATTGGTGCGATTGGTATTCTGCGCGATATGCGAGCATACGAAAAAGTCGTGGAGGACCTGCAAGAGTCGAAGTCCGAATTGCAAGAAAAGATTCTTGACCTGGAAAAATTTGAGGAGGTGGTGGTAGGTCGTGAACTGAAAATGATTGCGCTAGAAAAGGAAATCGAAAATCTCAAGCGCGAACTTGGAAAATTCACGCAGGGACAGACGAAATGGACATAGCCCAAGAGGTGCTTGCAGAGATAACAAGCACTGTGGCTCTAGTCAATAATGACCAGAGCCACATAGAGCAACCGCTTACAACGCAAGAACGCCTGGAATTGGAAACACTGCGACACGACTACGCACTCCTGACAGAGCAAAAGAATGCGTTAGAAATGCGTGTCTTCAAAGGTGAGGAGAGGCGGCGTGCTCTGCTGCACATCCTGAGCGATCTCAATACGCTCAACCGCAAGCTTGCCGATCAACGTAAAGCGATGATTCATATTCTCGCCGACTATGAGCATGATCGTAGTCATTTAGAGAAGCAGACCGAACGCCTGGATAACTCGCGCCGCGCCCTTATGCATATCCTGCAAGACTCGCATCAATCCAATCTGCGTCTGGAGAATAGTCGTAAAGCGATGATTCATATTATGAGTGACCTCAAGGAGACCACGGCGGAGGTGGAGCGACGCGAACAGGAATTGCGTCAGAAGCAAGAGCAGCTTGTGCAGGCGGGCAAACTTGCCACATTAGGCGAATTGACAACGGGGGTCGCACACGAGCTAAACAATCCCCTGAACAATATCGGCCTCTTCATTGGTAATGGAATTGACCTGATTGAACTTGGTCTGAGCGATACGCAACCGAATCGTATTCTGCAAGAACTTAATAGCGCGATGCAACAGGTCCGTAAGGCGACTGAGATTATTTCGCACCTACGCACCTTTGGACGTGCAGCATCGGTGAGTTATGAGCCTGTGGTGATTGGTCAGGTAATTCGACGTGCAATTTCGTTGATGAACGAACAGTTGAGACTGCGCCAGATCGAGGTACGACTGGACTTCTCAGACGAGGACATAACGGTTGTCGGCAATGCCATTCAGTTAGAGCAGGTTTTCATCAATCTGCTTTCTAATGCACGCGACGCGATGGCAGACGTGCTCCACAAGACAATCACGATTACGTACACTGTGAATGGAAGTATGGTCGAGTTACGTTTTTGTGATACAGGTCCAGGCGTACCTGCGGGCCTTGAGCAACGCATCTTTGACCCATTTTTCACCACAAAAGAGGTTGGTGCAGGGACAGGTCTCGGCCTCTCCATCACCTACGGTATCATCAAAGAGCATCAAGGCACCATTGCCATCGACAATCACCCCGGCGAAGGTGCGAACTTCCTGATACAGTTGCCGAGGCAACGTGAAGCATAGATATGAATAGTTTGTGGCGTGTGCAAGCGAGCATACTCGCTTGCACATTCCACAAACCATGCATATTTACAATGGAATGCTTTGCGCGAAATGGAAGAGATTACCCGGATCATATGTTGCCTTGACGTGTTGCAGGCGTGCTAAGTTCGCGCCATAGTATGCATGCTGCCAATCAGACAGATCGGGGTCAACATAGTTCTGATAAGATGTTCCCGTTGCATAAGAGCGCATCGCTTGCCATGTTCCGTTAAGCCAGGAGCGGTTCGCGGAAACCACTGATGCAGGGTCATTGGCGTTCCAACTCGCTGAGAACTGCGAACTAAAGAGCGCGTTGCGGTGCACAAAAGCTGTTGCATCTGAAGCTACCCGATTAATAGCACCACCATATGCATCCATGCCGATACCGCCCTCACCCATTGTAGAAGAGGCTTGACGCGTGTTGATTGCATTTATTAATGTATCAATACCCTGACGCGTCAGGGTATTCACGTAGTAGTGGGATTTTACGGCGGAGGTGTCACGTACCAATTGACCATTTGGGTCTTGTGAAGGCAGATGACATTGCGGCACGCTTTTGTTATAACAACCAGCTTCGTACAGCATCGTTGCAAGAATGCCCGGACTCGCCACATAGCGATACGTCGGTGCAATGCCTATTTTATTGATAAGTTGCGTCAACAAGGTATCCAACGGGCCTTCTGAACCAACATAGACGCCGTTTACATGCACAATCGGTGTTGCGCCCTTGTCTTTTTGTGCAAGGAGTAAGCAGTTGGACCATGCCTCGTCTGGTGCTTGTGGTGCCCAGTGTTGCCAGCCATCCACAACCGCTGCCGCATCATTCCATGACCACGCTAATGTAAACAGCGTAAGCGTCGTCACAGGATGCACTTGAAAGTTAAACGAGGTAACGATACCCATATTGCCGCCGCCACCACCACGCAAAGACCAGAAGAGATCAGGGTCATGCTGCGCATCACACGTTAGAATCCGTCCATCAGCAGTGACGACTTGTGCCGATAGCAGATTGTCACAAGTTAAGCCAAACTTACGACCAATGACGCCAACACCACCACCAAGTGTTAGACCAGCAACACCCACCGTTGGACAAGAACCAGCAGGCAGTACCAGACCGTATTGTGCAAGATTGTTGTAGACATCAATAAGGCGTGTCCCCGCTCCTATAGTTGCGGTGTTCGCGTTTGCATTAACCGTCACCGTATGCATCCGTGTCACATCTATTACCAGCCCTGTACTTGTCGAATAGCCGTTATAGTTATGACCACCGGAACGGGGTGCGAACGGCAAACCAAACTTGCGTACAAACGCGAGACACGTTTGAACATCGGTTGGTACTGCACAATACGCTACGGCGGCGGGTAGCACATTGTCATAACGTGGATCAAAAAGCTGACGCGCTGTTGTGTATTGTGCATCGTTGGGACGAACCAGTGTTCCCTGCAAGCTCTTTGCCAATGTTGCCCAGTCAGCATTCGTAGGTGTAGACTGCTTCGTAGGACTACTTTGTGCTGGCTGTGTACTGGTGCTACTTGCAACAGCTGTTGATGATGTTCCGTCCTGGCAAGCCGCCAACACTCCTGGTAACAAACCCAAGGCGCACAACGCAAGAAATTCTCGACGGTGCATGCCTTCTGGTGAATCTGGTTTCTCTGCTTCGTTGCGATGTGCGTTCATCATGTATACGAGTCCTTTCGATATTGCTATAAAAAATACTGTCATTATGATATACGTCTAGTATATACAATGTAACGCGTTTACCAAACGTTGCAGTTCTTATTCTCTAACATAAAAGACGGTCTTCTGAGGAACGTTAACGTACAAATGCGTATAAGTTGCCATCATGCGCGCCAACGAAAAGCCACGACGGTATGACGGCAGGTGAGGAGGATATAGTTGTGTGTAAAGATGTATATTGAAGTTGCAGTCCATTGATGGCATTGAATACTGTGATACCTCCGTCCCCTGGCTCGAAACCGTCGCCCAGTGGCAGGTACAGTGTTTGACCTATGATAGCAGGTGAGGAGTAAACAATCAGTGGCAGATTCTGATGCCAGCGTACAGCACCAGTCTGTGCATTCAGTGCGTATATAATAGCCCTTTGTTCCACGACTCCTACGGCATAAATCATGTCATGAGCGAACGCGGGCGAACTATAGACATGTTCGCCGACGTGCGCCTGCCATAAAAGATGACCAGTTTTCGCGTCAAGTGTGTAGATATTGCCATTCTTACCACCAACCACCACGCGTAGTTGTTTCTTTGCATCATGATAGAGTAATGGACCAGCTCCAACATCGGTATCGCCTACATCCTGCACAACTGAACGCCAATGCCATAACACGTGCCCTGTTTTAAGATTGAGTGCTTGGACACCATCATCGGGATCACCAGTTCCTACATACACCGTATTGCTTGCTGCGTCAATCACTGGCGAACTCCACACTCCACCACCAGGTTTACCACCTTGCTCAATGTAGGCACGCCAGCGCATTTTACCCGTTGCGATATCATAGGCCAGTACCTGACCCGATTTCTTCGGATTCTCGCTCAGGGTAGACGCAACCCCGATAATCAAGAGGCCATTGGCAATGGCGGGAGACGACCATACCTTCGCGCCTGGCGTATCAATCTGTTTGTGCCAACGTACGAAACCGTCCTTCGCGTTAATGGCGTAAATGACACCACTCAATGAGGCAAGATAGAGTGTGTTGTTGACAAGCGCGGGTGTACCAAAAAACGCGTCGTCAGCCTGAATTTGCCATAGCATTCTCGCGCTCTGAATATCAAGTGCGGTCAGCGTTGTATCGGTTGAAGCAATATAGACCACGCCGTTTTGTACAACAGGCGAGGAGAAGACGGAGGCACGAGTACAAAACGTCCATGCAAGGTGTAACAAGCCACTACTCTTACTGCTAGCACTAGATGCTGCGCCATCACGATTGCTATCGCCACGAAAGGTGGTCCAGTTCCCTTGGGCTGCTGGCGCAGTAGCACTGCTAACAATAGCAGGCGCGCTACCAGTACTCTTACACATTGTCGGTACTGGTGTCTTATTCGCTTTTGGCGGCGTGTTCGTTGTTGCGCATGCACTCAACAGCAAAATGCACAGCATAAGTGCCATACAACACAATCTTGTCTTCATATAAAGATAGTAGCATATGTAACCATCAACATGCATACTTCTTAGCTCGACAATAGACGCTTTTCCATGTTACACTTGTACAAGAAGAATTATGGAAGGGGACCGTGGTAGAATTGAGATCGTGGGATTCCACTTTAAAGCGTTTAGTGAAGGCTGATCCACCTGCATTTGTACAGTGGTTGTTGCCGGAGGCTGTATTTCTCGAAGAGCTTCCTGTCAAAATTGAAAGCCTGCAACGAGAAGTTGATGCGTTGCTCACCGTGAGCGTTAAAGATTCACGTATGTTATTGCATATAGAGTTTCAGACGTACAATGATCCGACGATGGCAAAACGCCTCATGACGTATAATGTATTATTGATGGATGCATATCAGCTTCCCGTTCTATCATGTGTCATTTACTTGCTGCGTGATGGAATAGTGTCGCAATCACCGTTGGACGTTTTTGTGCCAACCGGATACAGAGTACATACGTTTTATTTCCAGAGCATAGAGATTGGACGCCTAACGGCTGAAGACCTTTATACTATAGGTAGTGACACACTTTTGGCATTAGTGCCTCTAACGGAAAATGGCACACAACAATCAGTGCTCACACAGGTATTCGAGCAACTTGGAAAGCAGAGAGAACCAGCGCAGGCAGAGACGCAAGCAACTGAGGTCGAGGTGATCGCGTTTACACTTGCATCGTTTGTTTTACAAAAAAAGAACAAGACAGTAGATTTAGAATGGCTCGTCAGGAGGTTCCGCGAGATGCACGACATCATACAAGACTCTCCCATCTTTCAAGAGATACTTCGTGAAGGTATGGAAAGAGGTATAGAGCAAGGACGTGAA
>CAXUIS010000024.1:16997-19851 GCA_964250915.1 uncultured Ktedonobacteraceae bacterium
GAGCAAGGACGTGAACTAGGATTGGAGCAAGGACTGGAGCAAGGACTGGAGCAAGGACGCTTAGAGGCTGCTCGACGTATTCTTCTCATAGTAACCGAGAAACGCTTTCCTGCTTTGACCCCTTTAGCACAGGAGCAAGTTGCGCGTATTAATAACTTGGATGTCATTGATAATCTCATAGTTGCCATCAGTTCAGCTCAAAATGAACTCGAAGGATATAATGCATTACGAGGACAAAAGTAGCATATTCTAAAAGAGTCTTTTGCAATGGAAGGACGGACTAGCACATGACGACAAATAGCGGACCCGACACTGTGGCAGGTTCAAACGCAACGAAGGCGTATCGTAATCGCATTGGATTTATCGCCGATGCTCCCAATTTTCCTGGTGAGTGGAACGATGTCATGGAAAAGGTGAAGATCGCCGACCAACTGGGTTTTGACTCCGTGTGGCTTGGCGAATCGTGGGGCTACGAACTTTTTACGTCGATGGGCGATTTAGTACGTGTTACCAACCGCATCAAGGTCGGGGCTGGTATAGCGAATATCTTTTCACGTACACCTGCCCTCATTGCCAGCACCGCCGCTACACTCGATGAGCGTTCAGGAGGGCGTATTCTGCTTGGACTCGGCCCATCAGGCGCGAACGTGATTGAGCATTGGCATGGCGTCAAGTTTGAGAAACCGGTCAAGCGCACACGCGAGTATGTTGAGATTATCAGAATGATTCTACGTGGTGAGAAACTCGTCTATAATGGTGAGTTCTTCCACCTCGAACGAGGTTTCACACTTCGTTTCAAGCCATTACGTGCTGACCTGCCTATCTATATCGCGGCAATGGGTCCTAAGAATGTTGAGCAGTCGGGCGAAATTGCCGATGGTATTCTGCCCGTGTACTGGCCTGGTAACAGATGGGGCGAATTACGCGCACAGCTCGATGCAGGTTCGCAAAAAGCTGGCCGTCCTCCTCATAGTGCCGCTCTTGCACCATATATCACCAGTGTCTTACTACCCGAAAACGTCGATGAGCAGACACGTCAGATGGCAGCTGCCAAGGCTGCTGAACCGCTCGCCTACTATATTGCGCGTATGGGTGTCTACTACGCCGATATGCTGACGCGTCAGGGCTTTGGCGAAGATGTGCAAGCCGTGATTGAGGCGGACAAAGCGAAGAGGAGTCTCAAAAGCGCGGCAGCGGCGGTTAGCCCACGCATGCTCGATGCCACCACCATCATTGGCACACCAAAAGAGGTCGTCGTCAAACTTGACCAGTGGGGGGTGGCAGGCGTTGATGAACCACTCATAGGCATGCCCAGTGGGACCATCGATGAAGTTGGCGCACAGCTTTCTGCATTGAAAGATGCTCTCAAGGCATAAATAAAAGAGATAGACTGTACATACCGATTAAATGCTAAGGGTTTAATCGGTATGTACAGTCTATCTCTTTTATTTATTTTGAAATTCTTCGGCGTGTTTGAGGCGTTTGCCGATAGAGGGATGATCGTAAAACAAAATTTCGATGATAGGCGATGGCTCAATCTCGGCGAGATTCTGGTTAGCGAGACGCGTCATCGCACTTTTGAACGGCTCAATCATATGAGTCGCTTGTAGTGCGTACTCGTCAGCTTGATATTCAATTGCACGACTATAGCTATTTGTGAGCGGCGCAATGATAAAACCAAAAACGCCAGTAAGCACGAGCAATAGCGGCAACGTAGCAGGATCAGCGATGCCTTGATAGCGGTTAAGATTGTCAACCGCCCAGATCAAACATAGATTGAATAGAAACAACCCGACTAGCATAAAAAGCGATTGGCTTACAATCAGCTTCCAGATATCACGGTGGACGTGATGGCCCAATTCATGCGCAAGCACAACCTCTATTTCATCGGGCGTGTAGCGATCCACCATTGTGTCACCCAGCACGATACGACGCGTGTTGCCCAATCCCATAAGCGCGGCATTTGCGGCAGTGGTCTTGCTACTCATATGCATCGTAAACACACCTTGGATACGCGTGTGAGCACGGTCCGCTAACATCACAAGACGCTGTTTCAACTCACCATCCGGTAACGGACTGAATTTATAGAAGAGAGGTAAAAGCAAAATGGGGGCAAGGTTCGCCATGAGGACCGAAAAGAAAAGCAGGATCAGCGCGACCCATAGCCACCACAATTGTGGTTGCGTTGCTAATAAGAGGTAGATCAACTCGACGACAACAACCTCAAACACAATGCTCAACACAAAACCCTTTAGCTGATCGCCAAGCCAGTTGTGTACCGTCATCGTCGAGAGGCCATAGCGATGCGGCAGCACAAAGCCACTGTAGTATGAAAGCGGCGCGGTGATAAGGGTGTAGCCAATAGTAAGTACTAGAAGATAACATGCCACAATCAGGGGAGACCAGCTAAAAGGCTCATGAAATCCATAAGGATAAGAGCGTGTTACACCAGCTAAGAGTTGCCAGTTTAATGGTAACAAAGCGTTACGTAACCACACGTCAAAGCCAGTTAGAAAGATAAGAAGTATACCAACAACAGAGATACCAATGTTGATAAACGAGAGACGACGACGGATACACGCGTATTCGCGTGCCTTCTGTTGCCGCTTTGCATCAACCTCTGCGGATTGCGATAGCTCTGTAGAATCGATAGGAATATCCATGCGTATTTGCTCCAGAGTAAGAAATGCGTCGAATTGCCATCCCTATAGATTATAGACGTATCATACATGATGAGCAAGAAAGCCTAAACGAGAAAGGGAAATAAGATAGGTTTGTGGGGGGGGGGGGTGGGGGGTGTGTTGTGGGGAGAGATCGCTCGAGCAGCAGACAAAAAGAAATAATGGTTATGTTT
>CAXUIS010000024.1:19861-31624 GCA_964250915.1 uncultured Ktedonobacteraceae bacterium
GGTGTAGTAATGGCAACTGCCATTACTACACCAGCACAAACCTATCTTAAAACTTGCGTATATTTTCTAACGAGCGTTTCGCGCTCTCAAGAGAGGGCAGAACGGGCGCATCGTTTTCCACGATAAATTCCTGTGTACCACTTGCACGTGCCTCCTTGATAAGGGATGCAATATTCAGTGTTCCATCACCAACCTCAGCAAAGGTACGTTCAGGAGTCATATCTTTAATATGCATAAGTGGTACACGTCCGGCGTGTTGTTGTAAGAAGGTCGAGGGGTTCACACCAGCATATGCTATCCAGTAGACATCGCATTCGAGTTTGACGAACGTAGAGTCAGTCTGAGCAAGCAATATATCCATAAATGTTTCGCCATCGTGCTGCGTGAACTCAAAATCGTGGTTGTGGTAGCAAAACGTTATTCCTGCTTCTTGACATCGTTGCCCAAACATATTGAAATGTGGTGCAAGCTGGTGAAGTGCCTCTGTAGTACGAAGTTCTGGGGCAAGCCAAGGCAGTACAAGAAACGTTGAGCCTATTTCCCGACAATAGGTGATCTCTTTTGCCAGGTCTTGCTCAAGTGCTTCTAGTCTCACATGAGTAGACACAGCACGTACTCCTATTTCAGTGAGCAGTTCCTTCATTTCAGAGGAGGTGAGACCTCCATAGCCCGCAAATTCAACACCTTGGTACCCTAGTGCAGCAACTCTGTGTAACGTTCCGGCAAAATCCTTCGTGGTCTCGTCACGTACGGTATATAATTGTAGTGCTACTGATGTGATGTCCATTCGCTTACTCCTCAACTGCAAAAAACTCGTACAAACATTAAATAGAGCTATCCTAAAAGTACCACATCTATCTGGATATTTCCTTCGATATTTTTATTTTTGTTGTGAATATGCGTCTCATGAAAAAAGTATATTTACAGCACTTGACATAAGGATTGAGGTATAGACATATGTATGTATACATTCATAGAACATTGTGAACATTCTGTGAATAGGAGTAATATTACTCAAAAATACCTATTAAATCACTAGACAAGAAGATATATTTTCGTGCATACTATCAACGTGTGTTGTACAGGATGATACACAAACAATACACATTGTAATGACAAGTTTGTATACATATGTTTATGGATACAAAGATAGAAGAACGTCTATACATTTTAATGGATAGGAAGGATGAAGACCATGCTTGGAGCGAATGAACAACGTAGTGAAGTTGCACGGTTGCTGTCACAAATTAGTGCAGAATATGAAGCGGCACAAAATGGTATGACAGGACTAGCCTACGGCAGCGCGAAGCACGATTTTATTACTGCACGCATGGAAAACATGGGAAAGATTCACAATGAGTTACATGACATCGTTGGCGATGTTGCAATCGCTATGATTGCGGACCAATTGAACGACACGCGTTAGGGTGTGCTAAAGCAGACCTGTACAGGATTTCCACTTTATCATTGGAAGATTGATGGCTCCTGTACGGGTCTGCTTTAGCACACCCTAACGGCTGACTTCGTGTAGGTTAATGCATAGGTAATAAGACGAGTGGTTCCTGTGTTTCGAGATGTTCAGTTGTAGGCAACTCAGCGTACATATCAATATAACTACGCGACTTTGCGGTAGGCTTATTCCACACACCCGTAACCACATATTCGATCTCTTCGCTCTGGAAATCCGCTTTGTCTATAGCGTTATCAGGGCCATCACGGAAGCTGCGTAACCAATCTCGCACATCGTCATCCGAAAGGAATGGTGCGCCCTCGCTTACAAACCATTCGGCGACACCTTGCAAGTAGAAGCGAAAATCTTTGGGCAAGGTATACGCACGTCGTATTGTATACGCTGTTTCGCAGACATCTTCGTAACCAGCTTTACGCAGATAGTCCGCGAGTTTAGAGCCAACCCAGCTGTCCTCAAATGCATAGCCCTCCTCGACACGTCGCATCTCCCAATACTCGCGTGCCTGCAGGACATGTGCTTGAAGTGTTGTATCGATGCCATGAAAGCGCATCGTACCAAAGTCGATATCCTTGATAGCGAGTCGCCCGCCCTGTGTGAGGTAGGGTCCCATGGCAGCAAAGGTGGATACGGGATCGGGAAGATACTGACTTACATTGGCACTAAAGATCATATCTGCCTGCCCCAGTGATATAGGCAACTCTTCCAGCAGTGCTCGCCTATATTCTACCTGACGGCGATACCAATGGTTTGTGCTACGGCTTTGTGCAGTTATCAGTGCTTCTGGTGAAATGTCAACACCAACAATATGTCCTCGTGGTCCAATAGCCCTTGCAAGCAGAGGAGTCCACAAACCAGGACCACATCCTGCATCGACAACAAAACTTTCTTTTTGTATATAAAGGTTGCGAACCATTTGTTCGCGTTCGTGTGCTTTACTCCGGTGATGGGTCTCCAACCATTCAATTGCATTGAGGGGAAGTCCACATTCATTCACATGCACGACATCATTTACTGCCATCGTTGTTATTTTTATCCCTACCATGTCCCTTTAAAGTTGCTAAGAAGCGTGGATGCGCTCTTCTGCACACATAAATATTACCCGATATTTGTTATTGTGTACAACATTTCGGTACTTTTAGTTATACATTGTAACTAACAAAGAAATAATAGTGGCACCCGCGTATTTGTATGTTTGTATTGGGATGTTGTAGGTATTTCCAAGAGACAATAAAGAGGTTATAAACGTTACAATAGCATAGATAAAAACTTTCTTTCTGAATATTCTGTTATATAGGAGGAAATTACTATGCGTAATACACAAATGTGTAATTTCTGTTACGCTATTTTCCCTAAGATGCTTTAAAAATGTATAACTAGTGTGTTATACTATGTTAAGTAGTTATTTCGTAGTGAAAAGGTTGTTTCAACACAGGACAGGAAGGACCATGTTCAATGGATATAGACCAGGACGTGCCTAAGCAACCTAGAAGGCGAGGGCGTCCCCTCGGCTCTAAAAAGAAACACTACCTTGGGCAGAGTCCGCAGAATGACGTGTCGCGGCAACCACCACAGGACGCGGTTTTTGATGACGAGCAGCTAGCATATACGCTTGCGGAAGAAAAGCTTTCACCATTCAGTAGTTTGCTCAGACACATTCTTCGCCATGATCGCACTGAAATTGCGCGTGTTGCCAGAGATTTAGAGGTTGCCGAGATTACGGTGTATCGTTGGATGAACGGGAGTTCGGAGCCACGAGCGATGCACTTGAAACGCCTACCAGAGGTATTTGCAGAGCATCGAGGTAATCTTACGTACGCAATTAACCAAACATTTCCTGGTGTACTTGATCCTCCTTCTTTAGGTATTCGGGAAGTGCGCAAAGATATTTATCGGCGTGTGTTTGATCTAATCACCACGACACCCGAAGATGACGCGCGGTATTGGCAGGTGACGCAGGCAGTCTTCGAGTATGCATTATTGCACCTCGACTCAGATCGGCGCGGCCTATCTATCACCTACGCCAACCTCATGCCATCGCATGAAGACGGCATTCATTCTTTACGCGAAGCTGCTATGCGTGGCAATTATCCCTGGCCTTTTAGCCTTGAAAGCCGAGCATATCTGGGAAGTACAACACTTGCGGGTACGGCAGCAATGTTGCAGCGCCTGCAAACGTGGGACAATTTAGGTAATGAAGAGCGTCTACAGGTAGATATCGACGAACACGAGCGCAGTGCCGCTGCCTGTCCTGTTATGTATGCGGGGCGTATCTCTGGCGTTCTCATCATTTCGAGCACACAAACGGGCTTTTTCGCGGACCCCATGGCATGTCAAGCGGTCACTGAATATGCCCAGCTGCTAACACTGGCCTTCCATAACGAAGATTTTTATCCTTGCTCGCTCTTAAACCTGCGTCCTATGCCGGATGTCAAATGGCAACGGGCCGAGATTGGTCGTTCTTACGTTAATCGCATCATTACATATGCACGTAAGCATATGATTGCACGACATGATGCAGAACAGTATATTCTTGTCGAGATGGAGCGTGAGTTCGAGGAATTGGGACAGCACCTCAACAACTCGTCAAAAGTGGAGCTAATGCATAAGAATGAGGTTTGCTAGAACCCACAAAATAATGTACAAGATATATAAAAGTTCTATGTATAGATATTAGGCAGCTCTGTAGGGGTCTAATTCATTACACCCTGTTGACACTCTACAACGCTAGAAGGATGTGTACAAGCATTTTAACATCCTTAAACATGTGCGTGTTGCCAGCAAGGTGTAATGAATTAGACCCCTATAAAAGTCTTTTTTACCATATTGTTGCGTATCAAAAAGAAGAAGGATACTATATAGACATATTTTGTACGCTTCGCCGAAAGGACGCGTTTCGTCATGCCCAGCCTGTTTGTACGTTGTTTGCTCTTTATCAGTTCCTACTTTCCGCTCACGGGAATATTTTGCATCCTCTTATGGGAAAAAGATTGGCACTGGGCACTGGGCATTCTTTTTGTTGGTATTGTCGGTCTAAGCGTGATGTTACTTTACTTTCTTCGTGTCGTACCGGGTCGCACTCCCTCGAACGAAAAGATTGTCACGCTGGATCGACATGATGGGGATGTGTTAAGTTATATCGCAAGTTACCTTGTTCCTTTTGTGAGCTTTGACCTGAAAAGCGCACAAATATGGGCCATTCCGGTATTTATTGCAGTTTTATTGATTATCTACGTCAATTCCAATATGATATATATCAATCCAATGCTTAACGTCCTGGGTTATCATCTCTATGAAATCACTATAGAGAAAGATGATACAGCATTCTATCTGCTTACACGGCGGCGTGTAGCGGAACATAGCTCTATTCGTGTTGTTCATATCGGTGACACAACATTTGTACAAGTAAAGTAGTGTTTCTCATGTAGTATTGAAGGAGCGCACACCCTCTATGACTGCTCCCTATAGCTCTGCCTTTCAAGATATACTCTCGCTCGATCTGGGGAAGTTTGACAAGAAACAAGGAACGGATGGATGTGATATACATGTCTGTCTCGTCGCAACAAACTTCTCAAACGAGGATGCACTTGAGTTTCGTCGTCTCGAACTTTCCAAAGCACTTACGGCCCGATTTCGTGAAAAAGTGGGTAAGTTTCTTACTGAGTATGGCAAAACATGGCTCACGGGTGGCAGTGTGATTCAGGCGTATCAAGGCGATAGCAGACCCGAAGAACACGAGATCGAGTACGCCAATCTTGCCGACTCTCACTATACGTTTATTCAACAGCAGATTCTGCCTCTGACAGCCTATCAGGGGATGCTTTCTTTTATGCCCAGTGAGAAGAAATTTGTCGAAAAATTGCGCTTCTACGTCATCATCGTCAAGCCATTGAACAGACCACAAGACGCTTTTTTCTTTTATCGCTCATACAATCTTCGTCAGGTATTACACAAGTCGCGTCTCTTCGGCGCATTTTTAAGCATGGATAATGAATACGACGTGATCGACGACTCCGCGCTTCTTTTTGACGATAACATCGACTGTGTAAGTCATGATGATGATCTCTTTGTTCTCAAGAAAGATTCCTTTCACCAGATGTTTCGCTTTTTTGAGGAGCTAAAGAAGTCGGTTGATGTCGCAGTGGCAGACATTCAAGCGCAGCTGACTCATATGAGAGTTGCGCTTGACGGCTACGACAGTTTTGTGAACGATTGCAAAAAGAATCGTTTGAAGATGGCGATGCTCAACACCATTGCGAAAAAGCCATACTTGAAGGATTTGACACCCGCGAAGATCAAGTTAGTCGTTGACCGCCTCGACAAAAACGTTGTCGGTGAAGACTTTCTCGCGGCGTTTGAAAAAGAGCAAAAGCTAACATATGACGCGAAGCGTCCGTGGGTGCTGCTCAAACTGCTAGCAGATAGCTACCTCTGGTCCGAAATGACATCTGTAGGCTACGACGTAGGCGACAAACGCGAGTTGTAGAAGCCTTATAACATCATATAATATTCCCTATATAACGTTCCTATTGCCTGAAAAGCCCTAATACTCAACTATAAAGAGTTGAATATAGCAGAGACGTATGATATGCTACGGAATGTACAAGTAACAACATTGTTGTAGTCGTAATGTAGGAAAACTCGCAACCAGCGATCTCATCGCGCTTCCTGGTGCTTTCAACGAGAAACGTAAGGAGCGGCCCATGTTTGCCTCCACCTGGGATGGTCCCCAGTTATATATAGATGAAGTGTATCCTCCCACATTGCTCAAACGTGTTTTGAAAGATATGATGACACACTTTACAGCGCAAGGTGCATGTATTGCGTTATTCGATGAGACGAGCCAGCAAATGCGGGTACGTTTGCATGTACGCTCACGGACATCGGCAAATATGACTCCAATGCGAGGAATTAGTGGAGTACGCCAACGTCATACCATTCGCCTTGAGCAAGACACCCCTTCATCTATAGGACAAACAGGCCCTTTGCCGAATTCTGTGTATCAATATTCATCCTCATCAACACAATCCTTGCCGTCTCTTATACCACCAGAGGATTTAGACGAGATACCCGCTTCACAGAGTGAACTCTTCGCAATCGGTACAAGCTATGCTTTTGCGTCCGACCTGATAGGTACCGCGTGGGCAAAGAATGATGTCCTGGTGTGGAAGCATGAAGACTATCTCGCAAACATTTTTCACGGCGGTCCCTTACCTTTCCACACCGATATAACGCCAACATCCTATCTCGTTGTGCCTATTCAAGAGTCCACACTGGTCGATGATATGCGGGGTCGTAGACGAGACTCGCACACACTAGGAGTTATCGTTCTTTATCAGGTCATTGCTGGTGTCGTGACTGCATTTCAGCCAAAGCAACGCGCGGAAGCCTTGCACTATGTCGAGCGTATCGCACTGTATCTACAAAATGACAAACTGGAACGAGCGCAAAGACGTACTAACGAATACTTGAAACGTATCAAAGAACTCAGTGCCGTCTTTCCTTCTGACGTAGAGCCGTCAAAACTGGCGAATGCCCTCTATACCTACGCATCACAAATAGTCAATATTTCATCGCTCTTGTTTACGCTATATGACCGCGACACTAACAAAATTTATGAGGTGATGGCGATTAAAAACGGTGTGCAGATAGATGGATTAGCTGATGAGTCCAGCATCTTCCAGCCAGCTCAGCGACCAGTGTGGTGGGATATTGCCTTTGAGCAAGGGCGACCATTGCTCTTCTCTCCCGCTGACGATATTGAACAAGCGGAGATGTATGATGAACTCCTGACAGGTTTGTGGGGCAATCAACATGGCGCGAAGTCGTTTATTCTGCTCCCTATGAAAATGTCCAACCGTGGTATTGGCTCCTTGTGCCTCACCAGCACACGTCCTCATGCCTACCAGCCGGAAGAGGTACAGGTTCTGGAAACGATGATACAGATTATCACCGTGGGCATCGAAAATACTAAACTCTATGAGCGAGACCGCGCCTTGCTACAAGAGGCACAACAGCGCGAGGTGCAGTTAGCGGGACTCAATAGCGCGCTACAGTCGATTAGTTCAGGCTTAAATCTGCTTGAAGTCTTGAATAAGCTGGTGCAAGCGGTGGCGGGTATTCTCTCTGTAGATATATGCGTCTTTTTCCAACCGACACAAGATAAAAAATGCCTGGTAGCGAAAGCCGCTTTTTCGCCGCCAAGTAAGAGTAATTTTGATGATGGTAGTGGCCTGCTCGGTATGATGGAAGGCGGAACAGACAGTCATATGGAGTTGCTTGAACAAATCGAGCTTCCATTTAAGCACACCATGCTAGAGCAAATGACGAATGGCCCCTTCTTTTCTCTTGATAAAATGGAAATCGAGGAACTTGCGCAACAGAGTGATGTTGGGGGTGCAATATTTTTGCGCGAAACGAATATGCAACACCTGTTGATGGTCCCTCTGATCGACGCGGACGAGCTGATCGGTGTTCTGGCGGTAGCGACTCCAAATGAGAACCGTCATTTCAAACCCAAAGAGATATACACTCTGCTCGCGATGAGTTCACAGGCGATCAATGTTATTCGCAACGCACAACTTTTTTACGAACGCAGCGAGGCATACGCTGAACTACAGCATCTCAACAAGATGAAAGATGAATTTCTGACAACGGCATCGCACGAACTACGCACACCACTCAGCGCGATTACAGGCTATGCAACACTGCTTCGACGACAAACAACACGTGCCGAACCACTGACGCCAGTGCAGGTCACACGCTATGCCACCAAGATAGCAAGTGCCGCACAACAACTCAATGATATCATGGCAAACATGACTGAGGCATCAAAAATAGGCACGATTGATAGAAAGCTAGAGTTGCAGATCGGTCCCGTACAGGTCAAAACTGCCGTCAATGTTGCCGCGAACATGCTGAGTATCAACATCGAGCAGCGCATTATGGTGGATATTCAGCCAAATTTGTATATGCTAGGTGATCCTCTACGAGTCCGTCAGGTGATCTCGAACTTGCTTGATAATGCAGCCAAGTATTCGGGACCAGAGAGTACTATTCATCTTGTCGCTCAGGCGATGACGTATCACGAAATTGAGAAACTGTTGCCCGATGGTCAGTTCAAGGGCGACATACAAGAGCATGCGACGGTGGTGCTTGTGCGCGTCATCGACCAGGGCGAGGGTATTTTGCCAGAGGATCAGCAGAAGATTTTCGAGAAGTTTGTGCGTGCTCCACGCACATTGACAACACCTGTGCGTGGCTCCGGTCTTGGTCTTTTCATCTGTCGTCGTTATATCGAGGCAATGCATGGACAACTTTGGCTCGAAAGCAGTACCAACAAAGGGTCCATCTTTAGCTTCTACCTGACACAGGCAGAGGTACCAGTAACCGCAGATGAGGAGTCGGATGAGAATGAGTTCTCGACCCCATAGTATCCTCGTAGTAGATGATGATGCCATCATACGCGACATGATGGTTGATATTCTTGAGGGCTATTCCGTCACAACCGCTCGTAACGGACGCGAAGCCCTCGACAAACTCAGTAGTGGCGAAGGCTATCTCGTGTTTCTGGATTTGATGATGCCTGTCATGACAGGCGAGGAACTGTGCCAAAGACTCAACGCCGAACCCCAATTGCGTGCGCTCCACAAAATCGTGCTGATGTCCGCCGCCGACCAACTAGCTCACGCTAAAGCATTAGGCGTGGATGCAACGATGCGCAAACCGTTTGCGTTTGAGAAGGTGATGGGGATGGTGGAGAAGTATATGTAATGACTTATTTTACATTTATGAATCATCTCTTCGACTTAACACTTGACGAACAGCGAGACGTACCTTCTCTGAAGTAATACCGTGATTTTCTAAAACGGCTGCTGCTATCCCATAACGCTCAAGCACTAATCCAAGTAGGATAGGTATTGTACCAACAGTATGCTTTCCTAACCGCTCAGCTTCTGCAACAGCCAACTCCATCGCCTTCTTACCACTTGGTGCAAAACCAGGTTCACGAATTATTATACGATCAGGACGATTAATAATAAAAAGCACCTCATTGCGAAGCTTACTTGGCTCTATACCAAACTCTTCCATGACGTCAAGAGCAGCACTCCCTTCCTGATAAAGCAATCCTAGCAGAATATGTTCACTTCCTATATAGCTTTGTAACAATTGCTGAGCTTCTGTCCGAGCAGAACTCATTATTTCGAGAGCTTTCTCACTTAGTACATTCATAGCCTATCTCCTCAGAAAAGAGTTCAACGACAAGAATATTTAGAGATACAATATCATATACAGAAAGTTACAAGAAGAGATACACGATCACACAAGTAAAAACTTAACATAATTTACGCTTAGAGATAGCAAAACACGCTGTAATTATCTTATCACAGTAAAACAAGCAACGAGTACCTAAGATGATACTCGTTACTTGTTTCCAAGCCTAATTCATACCATATCTCACTACTTTAGTAAGATACGATATAGATTAAAGATTTTCGTTGGGACTGTCTGGGCTAAGAGCAGAACTATAAATACTATCAACGTAGTACAGCTTAATTATGAGATAGCAGTAGTAAGAGAAACCAGTACTCAAAACGAATACGCTATCTGGACCAAAATGAGCACCGAAAGTGTTTCGTGCTGCTGCATTGACACAATTTGTTGTGTACGAATTGTCAATTAAACGATTATCATTGGCGCGATAAACAACAACCTTTACTGAACATGCACTTACACCACCATGTCCAGATCGTAGATAGAATGAGGCATATCCATCAGCATCAAGATACGGATAGCTGTAGTTAATACATGCTTTAACCGAAATATCTTTATTACCGTTAGTGCGATACTGAGAACAACCTCCACCACTAGCATTAGGAGTAATAAGAACCTTCTGTACACTTTCAACTACATGTGCCTTCTGTACTGAATGAACCGATGCATGTGCTCTCTGTACTGAATGAGCGGATACACCTATTGTAAAAGTAGATAGGAGGACTAAAGTCGCAACGAGAGCTAAAACAATCTTGCGCATAGAATTTCCTTCTTTCTGTTCACAAGGAACACTCCACATGCTATACTAAGCATGCGGTACCAATCGCACATGATGCTCTGCTCAGGGTTCCAATCTTTGCCAGGGCATCACGCTATTTTTTGTTTCGCTAAAGATACGGTAAGTTCTTCGTGTGGAATGCTTTTCTCAAGGTTCCAATGATGTTCGCTCAAATCCCTCCTTTCTTGACCTTCCTGTCTACACCTCAATAGTACACAAGAAATACGCAAAAAGGAGAGAGGGAAATCAGGTATGTTTTTAGGGGTAAAACACTCCTAAAAACAAGGGGTATTTGGGGAACACAGTCTATAAAAATGGGACTTCCTTTGAGGAAGTCCCATCTATGACCTAATCAGAAGTCACGAAGCAAGCAATACATACCCGTATTTTGTGATGCGATGCACATCAAGGTCAACGGGACGCAACTTAGAACGAATTTTGTCGATATACTTGCTAAGGTTTTCTCGACTTCATTGCTTTACACTTAAGCCAAATGCATTCTTGACGAGATCGTCGTCTTTTATCGGTTGACCCGATAGGAGAGGCACAAGTAGCTTGTATTCTGTTGGTGTGAATACTACTACAGATATATGATTGACGACTAATGTTCTGCTTGTGTCGCATCGCTGAACGCTATGATCCCCGATAGCTGAACTTTCAATAAGCTGAAAGGAAGGCACTACAATACCGCCTATCTTCTTTGATGGAGGTGATAGGAGAACAAAGCGGAGTAGCAAGCCAATGTACGCGCTATTTTTGTACATGCCTGCATGGAGTGAGGTAATACGTCATTTCTAAATATTCTGTACACCCACTATCTCTCACATCCGTTTTCTTTCACCTAAAACATTGAATACTCGAAAGCTCTTGGGAAAAGGTAGTAGACAGAAAAGATCAAAGGAAGGTTCTCTTTCGCGTTTTAAGTATAAACGTAGTGGTGTGGTTAAGTCAAGAATATTACATGAAAATCATGCGAATATGTTTAAATAATATCAAACATGTTATTTATATAAGAGAAAGGCATGTGCGTATGGATACGGCAATTGTAGGGGCCTAATTCTATTGCACCTTGCGGCAATTGCCCATCTTACAGGAATGGGGAAACGTTTCGTCAATCCTATGAACGATATCAATTGCCGCAAGGGTGTAATAGAATTAGGCCCCTACAGAGGTTCTTTCTCTCTGTATATTAATCCAACGCCTGTGCCTCTTCGACCATATATCCATCAGCCCTCAACCTTCT
>CAXUIS010000025.1:0-31619 GCA_964250915.1 uncultured Ktedonobacteraceae bacterium
TCGGTCCAATGCACCTAGGCATCCGCCTCGTACTCTGTGTAGCTTGTTCTCTACTTATTCTCTATCTCATTTACATAAGATTGTCATTCGATGATGTGTATGGTATCATTTCTGTTTCTTGCGAAACCAAAACAACACAGTATTTTTCGCTATCCTCTGCTTCAACTCTTGCCGTCTTAAACAGTTACATTCGACAAAATTGAAGTAGTTATCTATCTTCAGTTGTTAGTGTACATTTCTCAGCACCGTTTCGTGGTGCCTGCATAATATGCCATATTTCTTTTCTTCTGTCAACAGTTTTGCGAACCAGTTTTATAAAATTGAAAAAATTCATTTTAGAGGTCTTTAGAAGATATCGCAGCTACCGCTTAGCATGGCTGTAGCTATATGAAAAAACGCCAAAGGTACTATAAAGTATTGACGCTTATCAATACAGAAGTTACGCTCTTTCATGTATGAATATATGCATGCGCCTATCTTTGGAGGGAAACTGCCTAAAATGAAATATTTTTTCTGGATAGCGTTCGCCGTGTTCTTAGCGGCTTCAATTCCACATGTAGCGTATTTCTTTGCATCATTTGAGCCATCACAGGGACCAGAGGGTATTTGGTGGTGGGCTGTTAGTTATGCTATAGCAATTAGTATTGATGTAACCGTTTATCTTTTGTCATGGACAGCCTTCCAGCGATACCGTCGCTATCGTACACCAAAGGCTGTGTGGCAACACTGGCTGCTTATCGTCATGTGTACAGTATTCTCATGGGCGGTGAACTGGGCATATGCGAAGCAATTTCACAGCACTGTAATGCTTAGCGCGGCAGAGAGTGTTGCCCCATGGCTTGTCAATGTCTTTCCATTTATGGCTAGCGCATTTCCGCTCCTTGGTATCGTCTACACTATGATGGCGGAGACAATCACAGAATCCGCTTCCGAAGATAAACAAGCACTATCACAGCAGATTACCGCACTTAGCGAACTAGCAAAACAGACAAGCTTACCAATGGCAACATTGCGTCGCGCTCTTGCTAGCGGCTCACGCATCAATCCAGTAAGTTTGCTCACATCTACTGGTAACTCAGGCTCAAATGAGCAAACAACATCCGAGATGACAACAGCTACAGCTATAGACAACAAAAAGAGTGACTCATCGAAGTCAAGAGCGATCACGGGACAATTTTTCACGATTGAAAAAGACAGTTTAGACAACACAAATAGTTCCAATCCTTCATTCCCAGTAGTGGGAACCGAAGGCAATCCTGATAAATTACAGATGACGATTGAAGCGTTACGTACCAACCCTGATATGACAGATGAGGCATTGGCTGAATACCTCTCATTGAAACGGCCAGCAAGTGCTCGCTTCTGGCGCTTGAAAGCTATTGAGATATTAAACTCGACAGGAAAAGATACTGGTTCAACACCAACAATACGAGACACGTGGGCGTCAGGCGTTCTTGCAGGTGCTAATGGCTCTACGAATGGTATGGGCAGTAAGCGTTGACCTTGACGTTTACGGAACCGTATGATAAAATTGTCAAAGTGTAGCATGAGGCTGACAAACTACCTACCTCGAACCGATGTGTTGCAGTTTGACAGTGCAGTCTACTAGTAACAAAAAACTCCAGACATTTAGGGAGGGAATTCATGCCGGCCACGTTTACTTATGCAAACATTTTGCATGCTGTCGGTCAGGTGCTAGATCAACTTGGTGTAAAGAGCTTCGCGATCCGCGAAGAAGAGGATGGACTTTTCGTCGAGGGATTCGACGGTGAAGGCCAACTCCAGGTTCAGGGGCATTATGACATTGCTAGTTTATATGATCTTGTAAATAGCATCGAAAACAATGTAGAAAAGATTAGTGCAGTAAAAGATGATGGAGTGCTTCGCCGTTTCCTCGCAACTCACGAACGCGAGCTAATTGGAGCCGCACGCTAATTATAATATGTTATTGCTTGTAGGCAGTGAGAGAAGAACCGGAGGGTATCATCCCCGGTTCTTCTCTCATAAGAGAGTGAAACGGTACATCGAGAAAGAAGGTTAGTATCATATGAGTTCATTGGTTGCATAACCAACGCTTCCCGTAGATACGCATACTCTCGATGACCGCTTGCAAATCATGACCCTTCTCGGTGAGAGAATATTCAACACGCGGTGGCATTTCTGCAAATGTCTCTCGCACGATTACCCCTTCATCTTCGAGGGTGCGAAGTCGTTCTGAAAGCGTTTTAGGGCTAATGCCGTAGAGAGAACGCTCAAGTTGATGAAAACGTTTGACACCAGAGGTTAAATCACGGATAATGAGAAGTGTCCACTTCCCACTGATGATTTCAGCAGTGCGAGCAACAGGACAAATATCATTGGAGAGATCGTTCGATTGTGTAAGCTCCATTGTTTTTACTCTCTTAAACATGTTTTTCTCAACTATAAACTATACCATAGTAGCTACACAAAGTAAAGCGCAGACCCTCGACTTTATTCATAAAGTATGATATGCTCATAGGTACAAAGAACCGCTTTTTATCTCTATCGGCAGCACGACATTTCTATAATGCTCGTTTACAGATTAGTCATGAGAAAAGTAGTTCAGCACTTGAACAATCATAAAACTTGGCCTGCGCGGTTTCTCCCCATGAGAGGAGAAGGTTGTGCCTGAAGATATTGCTTTATTCATTGATTTTGAGAACATACGATACAGTATGCTAAATATTCAACGACGGGAGCCTGACCCACAGGAACTTATTGCCGTTGCCCGTCGCTATGGCACCGTTATGGTCGCTCGTGCATATGCGGATTGGTCCCGTCAACCGGAGCCATTTAAAGGCAGCCTCACAGCAGCAATGATTGACCGTGTGGATTGCCCCGCGAAGCAACGAGACCGTATTCGTATGGGAACGTTTCACTATGCTTCTGGAAATACTCCAAGTGGGGCACTTGGGAGTCCCACATATATCGCTGAACAAGGTGCTGGTGGTCCTTATCCACGACAGTGGCCTAGCAGTGTAACAGGAAATTCTGGACCTCTTCCAGCACTCAACGCACAAAGCTTGAGCAATGGATGGCCTCCTGAAGAGGAGTCGCCACTGCCACTACAGAATGGTCTTGACGACAACTTGTTACCACTTGATGAGCCTCTTCCAGAGGATGATAATTTTGGTTCATCTGATTATCAGCAGCGTGAATCATATAGACAATCATTATCTTATCAAAATTCTTATGGTCAGTCTCCAACAGGACCTCTTGGTCAGAGTAATACTGGTCCTCTAGGATATCCCTCTACAGGAAATACTGGTCATATGCCTGCTATCAACGGTAACACGAGTACAAATGGCACAGTTGTGCAAAGCACGGTTGTGCAAAGTACCGTGGATTTAAATATGTTGATGGATATTATCGAAACCGTTTTTGATCGTCCTACCATTTCTACATTTGTTTTAATGACAGGCGATAAAGATTTTACACGTATTAGTGCCCGTCTAAAATTGCGTCTTAATAAGACTGTTATTGTTGTTGGGATTCCAGGAACCGTCAGCCGAGATTTAATAAGTAGCGCGAACCAATTTGTACCATTAGTACCTAATGGCCTGACGGGAGCAATGAGTGTATCAGGCAATACTGGCACACTTCCAAGTATCAATAGTGTCACGTTCACGCCGAGTGCATCAACCGGAAATACAACACCAATGCCTGCAATTACGTTTTCTGGAAGCACTAGCTCATCAGGGACACAGTTTCAGCAGACACCTTACAGCACACAGCAAATGGATGTTCTGGACCCGCAATTCCTGCAATTCCTTGACTACATTGATCGTAACTGGTCGTGGCGCACAATCATTGGCGTGTCAAACTTTATTGGTGATCCTCTGAATCCGAAGAATCGGTTCCGTGGAAGGCTGACACGTGAATCGGCACGCGAACTCTTGAATACCTGTATTCAGCAAGGTATCCTACTCGTACAAACGGACTCGACAGGAGCTGAAGATTTACGTCTCAATCGTCTCCACCCCGGCGTCGATGACGTGCTCAAGCAGTTTGTGCGCTAACATTCTACTGTAGAGGTCTAATTCATTACAGCCTCATAGCATATCATATGCTGCGAGGCTGTAATGAATTAGACCCCTACAATAATTTTGAGGAGATTGCAACATGGACGAAACGCGCGTTTCAGTTCTACGTCGCATGATTGCCAGCCCTAGCCCATCTGGATTTGAGCAACCTGTACAGCAGGTTATCCGCGATGAGGTAAAACAGTATACCGATGAGATAGGGACAGATGTACATGGCAACGTGATTGCAGCTCTGAACACGAACGCCCAGCCGCGCGTGATGCTAACTGCACACTGCGATGAAATAGGATTTCTTGTGCGCTATATTGATAGCGATGGCTTTCTCTATTTCGCACCCATTGGTGGCTTTGACTCTTCTACTCTCCCAGGAAACCGCGTCGAAATCTCGACGCCCAATGGTCCAGTTTTAGGCGTCATTGGACGCAAGCCAGTACACCAGCTGAGCAGTGAAGAACGTAATAGTGCGCCGAAACTGACCGATATGTGGATTGACATTGGTGCCGCGAACAAGGAGGAGGCACAGCAGCTTGTGCCACTAGGAAGTATCGCGACGCGAGCAGCACAACTTGAGCCATTACGCGGCGACCTACTCGTATCACGTGCTTTAGATGACAAAGCAGGTGTGTTTACACTTTTGGAAACTATGCGTCGTCTGCATGAACAGCGTGAAAAGCTTGAGGCAAGTGTCTATTTCGTTTCGGCAGTCCAAGAAGAGGTAGGGTCACGTGGCGCACAAACAAGCGCATACAGCATTGATCCATTGATCGCTATCGCAGTAGATGTAACGTTTACCTCCGATCATCCGGGAACATCCAAAAGCGAAATTGGTGATGTCAAGCTCAATGGTGGTCCTGTTATTACGATAGGAGGACATGTCAATCCACGCATATACCAGTTGCTGATTAAAACCGCAAACGACGCGGGTATTGTATGGCAACTCGATGCACAAGCCGCAAGTACGTACACAGATACTGATATGCTTCAGGTCGCACGAGGTGGAGTAGCAACTGGACTCGTTAGCATTCCCTGCCGCTACTTGCATACAGGTTCAGAAATCGTTTCGCTGCGTGATATAGACCAGATTGCGGACATGCTAGCACGCTTCGTACTTGCACTTAACAAAGATACCAATATTATTCCTTAATCCTTCACAGACAAAAACAGGGTTCGTCATATGACGAACCCTGTTTTTGTCTGTATTCTTCTTATTGCTGCATCGGAGGCAGTTCTTGTGGATATTCAGCACGTGGTTGCTCATACTGGTCATACTGCTGTTGCTGCTGAGGAGCCTGATACTGCTGGCTCTCTTCAGAAGAGCCAGGCTGGTAATAGGGCTGCTGATAGCCTTGCTGATATGACTGATACGGCTGTTGGTACTGACTTGGTTGATATGGTTGCTGGTACGGTTGCTGATTGCGGGGCGTATACCACTGATTCTGTGCAGTTGAACTTCCCGCTATCATAGACATCACTGCTCTACCAATCAAACTGAGCACGATAATGGCAATTATCCAGAACAAAATGCCAGAAAGCCCATGTCCACCACCAATAAAGAACAGAGGAATAAACAAGAACCAGAAGTAGCGCATTCCTCGTGAGCCACGTCTATTATATCGATACCACATTGTGGTTTTCTCCTTGCAAAGCCTGTAAGAACAACACTCTCATATAAGTACTACGTTTATCTATCATAATCAGTTGTCTTATCGCTATCGGCTACTTATAATATAACATATTGTTATTAGCTTGTCAAGAGGTGAACAAAAGCGAAACGAGAATGACACACCCTGAGTGGAATTTCACTCAGGGTGTGTCATTCTCGTTTCGCTTTTGTCTCTTATGCGTTCAACAGTTCTTTGAGCATCACGGCTCCTGCGATTGTGCCATCTGCATTGCTGTAACTGTAGAGGACCAGAAGTCCTTCTTGCACTCCACCTTTGAAGCTGGCATTGTATGATACTTTGGTCGAGAAGGTGGTGTTACCGTTGCCACTTGCTCCCTTCGCATCAGCCGTACCGATGCTTGTATAAAGATGGTCAAGCACTTTGACCTTACCAATGACACCTTCAAATGCATTTCCTGTACCAGTAACGGTTGTCGTACCATTCAGCAGATCCCGGTTTTGTGGAGATGTAATCGACAGGCCATCAGTAGTCGCCGCAGTTACTTCCCAAATACCATTATTCGTGTTTCCTTCTAGGCGGCTCATCGTGACCTTGAGCGTTCCAGCACCAGCACTAGTACTCTTCACGGTTACAACGGCATCTTTGTCATGTTGATTGCCACCACTTACGATTGTTGTCGCTGCGTTAGCGGACCAATTCAATAATTTTGTCGCTAACTGACTAGCTACCTGTGTTGCGCTAAGCAACAGCAATTTGCCCTGGTTCACAAGTTGCTGATCCCTCTCAGCCTCGTAACGTGTCAGGTTCGGAAAAATACCAGGAAAGGAGACCGGAACGAGCGTGCCAGCACCATCAGACCATGCAAACTCTCGAAACAGGTCTTGCTGATAGGCCGCCGCAGACTGATTCGCCGCGTTGAGACTTGACCCCTGATCGACCTCGGCGGTTAGCAGCGTATTATAAGCACTAATTTTTGCAGACCCTTTATAGAGATTGTGCAGCTTAAAAATCTGGTTAGGGCTAGGAGAAATTATATTATCGAAAACATAGACATCGGCAGTCTGGCCTGCTCCTTCATACGCCGATACCACAAGTGCCTGCAACGAGTCATTACTGGTAAGACTTGCGCATGTCACACTTGTAACAGCATTCACACCGCTCTCTGTGTTAATAATTGGGTCCCAATGTGAAGGTTCACTGACCACTGCGGGACACGGTTGAGTACCGAGATGTGGAGGAACTGTTGGTGTTGCATCAGTCGCGGCAGCACCACCACTACCCGTCGTTTGTGTGCCAGTACCTGCTATGGGCGTAGCATTACTCGTAGTCCCACTTCCTCCACCGCACGCGGCAAGGCATCCTAGCACTATACAGCAGAGACATATGGGAAACAGTTTTACAAGCCGAGCAGATATATTCACAAATCCTCCTGAAAGCCAATATACTTTAACTATACTAACGAACGAGTGAAGCAAACAGGGACAGAATATGTGTGAACAAGGACAAAACTATTTGCTGTTAAGACGGTGCACACTAGTATAGTAGCTTTGTACTTGAGAAGAAGTAAGTGCGTCTTTATACGTTACGACCTCATCAATTGCTCCTGAGAAAAAGTGAGTAGGCATGGAATGACTCATATCATACCCACTTCCTATACTAAAGTGCGTTGAAGGCGGTTCAGGTTTGGCAGTACTTGTATTTGGAGTTTTGTGTCCATTTACATAGAAAGTTATTGTATTACCATCTCGTGTAACGGTTATATGATACCATGTACGTGTCGAAGGAAATGTATAGCCGCTATCTATCCACCCAATTTTAGGAAGATACGCAACAAGTTGAGAGCCTTGACCACCATGTGCTCCTGCGATGCCGAATCCTTCTCCACCACCATTGTTTCCATCAGAGCCATTCATAATGGCAATAGCTCCATTTTGAGGAAGAACTGTTGGATACAGCCAGCCCTCAAGGGACCACGTCGTTTGCGCTTTGATCGGTGCTACATTTCCACTTATCGAGCCTGTTATACCATCAAAAAACTGTGAATACGTATTCGATGTATTCCTCACACCGGGGGCAGGCGAAACACGACCAGTGGAAGTCAGCTTTAAAGCAGAGTTTGCACAATCATTAAATACGCTCGACGTTATTTTTTGCATCGCATATGTGAGCGCATTAGTATTATTTGACCTGTTTATATCGCGAGCAAAGACAAGAATATACCGTGCTCCGAGCGTCATTCCTCGTCTCACATCGTTGATCGCTGGATACCCACTTGTATAGGCCGACTGTTTTTGTTCTTCTATGGTTGTTGTGAGTTTTCCCACATTGTGTACTAAAATGCTAGAAGGTGTATCTTCATGTAGTGAGTTAATCTGCAACCAAAGTCCCTGCTTGACAGCATACTCTTCTACAAGGGAACGGTTGTATGTTTTGTCATTGGCCTGTAGAAAAGTTGAGGTTGTCATCAGAGTAAGCGGCGTATGTTTCCAGGCAGACTCATAGATACTTACAACGTTCTTTAGCGTTTGCCACCACAACGCGTTCGTGTATCCATACCGTTGCCATAATCCTAATTGGTTAGAATTATTGCTAGCTATACCATCAGGCTCGGTCTCTCCACCTTGTCCAACACCAATTTGAACACCTAAGATATGAGGGTCAGTATCATACCGTGCAGCAGCAGCGTTGACAAAATTTGTCAGTTTCTGCAAATAGGTTGTATTCCAATAGAGAGGAAATACTGTCCCATTTGTTTCGGTAACGCGAGGTACTCCATAGCTATTGAACAGCCATGAAGGGGAATAAGAATTGTTGACCGAACCACTCCACCTATTTTGTCCACCAGTAGCAAAGCGTAAAATGACTGGTTTCCCATGCGATGTCCATGCATTGATGTCATTGTCTACGAGTCCCCAGTTGTAGTGACCCTCGGAAGGCTCAACCTGTGCCCAACTCCACTCTAAATTAGCACCCGCAACGTTAGATTTAGCAGCGTTTTTAGGGTTATCTTGCCCCAGAAACTGAAAAACACCTTTAAAGCCATGTTCATCTAAAGACCAGTAGCCAGTGGGCGATCCTGGTAGTATATTGGGCATACAACTAGCTTGTAAAGCCGTTTCTGTTGTATTATCTGCATCGACAGTCAAATACCTATTATAGAAGTAGTAGCCAACTATCGAAAGTAATAAGCTACAGACAAGAAGCCTTGCAAGATACCATGAAAGCTTCGACTTCGTTTTTCTCATATTTACTCCCCACGACAATAGATAATAGATGTTGTTCCCTCGTACGCGATATGGAAGTCTGAAGGTAACGTAAAACGCATGAATGCGTTTTTTTGATAGTAGTTATTGCCAGATACTATCCAGATACGTGCGTGTGAGGCAAGGACTGCTTGTAAGTCTGATTGACGGAACAATCCTATCTTTCCCGTATACGTGTCTACAATATGATCATCTTTCTCAAAAAGGAAAAGAGCATGATCCATCAAGATAAAATAGTCGAGATGCTTGAAGTAGTATGCGACCACGTGATCCGGTATAATCGAAATCACAATATCTCCTTGTTGCCAATGCTGATTCACGTAGCTTACTGCATCATCATACTCAGTATATTGATGATAGTAAGGCAAATTCATGATGCGGCTGGTAAAGAGGGTATACGTACTAAAAGGAATTAGTGGTGTAAAAACTACTACAAGACAAGTTATGAGTATCGTAGACTTTACCAACATTTTTATTGGTAAATGTATAGTCTCTTCAAGAGATTGAACTTCGTTTCCTGTCATAGCGGATATTTGTAGTCTCGCAGGATGCGTTACTATCCATAACAAACGCAGCATTCTCACTAAAGCATAGGAACCAAGCAAATAATAGACAGGAAGCAACGGATAAAAGTAGCGATCTGCTTGAAGCGTGAATGCAAAGACGAGTGTAAAAAATGAAAGCACAAAAAAAAGAGCACAATAGCGTATCCGCATGTTTGTGGAGCGAATACCACATACACACCCAACGAGTGCCAATACTGAGTTAGCAACAATATTTGTGTTTGTCCCACTAATAAAGGTACCGGTAATACTTGAATTATTCCCTGTCGGCCAGAACAGGAGATAGAAATAATACGCTATGTTATCCGTAGTCAGTTGAAGTGGTGGTCTTTCACTTGGATCAGTTCCGATAAGTGGAGGATGTGAAAAATGTACAATCAGCAGTTGTATACCGATAAGAGTTATGCCAATACCCGATGCAATCCACCAGTGTTTGTTATAAAATATCGAAGGCAACACACGTTTTCTATCCATACTCACCATAAGGATACAAACGATCAGTGCAGGCATGATGACAAAAGTTTCTTCGTGACTCAGGTAACAGACGACGAGACTACCTACCGCAAGGTAGACATAGCGAGGACGTTGTGACTTCTCGATAGCCTTATAGAAAAGAAACAGCGTGAGCAAACTCAGTAGTTGTGCTTGCTCATACATACGCACCTGCCGTCCCCATATAAGAGCGAGCGGTGAAAAGGCTAGCATAGCTGTTGCGAGTATCGCAACGTGCTTATTGAAGAAATACATACCGACATAATAGATGAGGGGTAAACATAAGACATACTCGGTCGCACTAATAGCACGAGGAACACCATTTTGATCACCAAAGATTACCATTACGAGAGCCAGTATATAAGAGAAAAGCTCACCTTTTGGATAGAGAAAGCCTGATGGTAAATATGGTAAACCAGTCTTTATAATAGATTTCGCAACAAGGTAACTCGTCAACTCATCTTGCCAGTATGGTTCATAGGACAGGTTATAAAAAATGAGCGGTATTGCAACCAGCACAATCAAGACAAGCATCCAGTGTGCGCTCAACCAGGAAAGCAAGGAAGTAACGAGAGAGTGTCTGCCGTTGTCTTGTTTCTTCCCATATGTGTTTATAGAATAGACACTTTTGAGGTCTTGCCTTACTTTCAGCAGATTCACTAGACACTGTGGTATTTTTTTACTTTCGAGTAACGCATTAGCCAACAACAAGCAATAACTTACTCCAACGACTACCAGCAATATGCCGAGCCAAAAGCTTGTATATGGAAAAGGACGTGCTATTTGCGGCTCATGAGAGAGAGCAACTAATACTCCTTCACAGGCCAAAGCTGGTAAAAAAACAAGACTTGTTAACTCAAATGCACGATGTCTGGTAGCTCCTCTATAAAAGTTGAGCAGGGGAAGCGACAGCAGCACCCAGGTAAGGAAGACCGCAACCATGCTACATACGGCAACTTCACCTACTAAGGTGGAAGGAATAACTTGTGTAGTATTTGGCAAAGTCGTGTTTGACATATACACATTGGTAATCTGATCAGATTGGTCAATCATAATCGGAGCGTGCCATGCAAGTGTTGCATTACTTCCTAGTGTCCAGTCGGGAACAGCCACGTGAGAGACACGCCACCCATCTTCCCCCATCCACTGGCTAGACGTGTTGTTATTCATCATGAACAAATCTATAGCTAAAGCACTACTCGTTGTAGTTAATCCGTCCTGAACGCCACTAAGTCCCGAAAAGGAAAGATGTATAGCGATGGTATTCAGCCCTGAGTGTATGTATGGTGAAATATCATAGGTGCCCAACGGTATGTTGTTACTTACGGTCGTCCCATTTGCCTCAAAGTATGTGATTTGTCCCTCTTTTGTTACAGGTAGAGAATTCTTGGTGATATAAAGATTGCCGTTAATGAAAACCTTCACCACACCTGTTGAAGCTAAACGTAACCATGTGTTTGTAACAGTCGAGGGGACATATATCTGACGTAAGAAGTATGTATCCTGGTTGACACCTCCACTGATCCAGGTATCAGGAGAAGGTTTTTCATACAATGCTGGATTCACCATCACCGTCGGAGTCATTGGTGCATGAGCAGTTTGTTGTGCTAGTTGCCAGTACGTCCTTTTAAAAGTCAGGCGTGTCCAAGCGACTTGATTGATACCTGTCTGAGGATAAACGAGTGCCGCCTGTGATGTAGCTTTCCAACTATCTCTACCAGTAACATGATAGATAATGGATTGTCCAAGAACAATACCTAGACTAAGCTGTAGAGCAGGTGATTGGTCATCAAAGTTATCAACCCGAACCGCTACCACATTTGCGCCTCTAGTAAGAGTAGACAAAATGTCGTACATATATGCACGTGGTAATTTCGTCATATCTCCAGAACTCGTCCCTATAATTTTACCGTTGACGTACAAGTGATAACTTTGGCTCGCGGCAATAGTGATAAATGCGCCTTGTGGAAAAGCGTTTAAGTTAATCCCATATGCAAAATAGGCTACTGGCAGAGTATGGTCCTCTGCTTGTATCCACTGCGCTCCATGCCAATCGGGAACAAAGCTTCTTGATTGAGGTATAAGAAAATATTGGTACGCAAACCAGTTTGTACCTAAACATGCGAGAAGAAGGCAAATCCATACCAGGATGTGCAAAGGTGAAATTTTCGATGTATTTTCTTGCTTCTTATCTACTAGTGTCTCAAGAGGAGAAGCTACAACAAGAGGCTTCGAGGCAATCATATTTTTCCCTTATACTAACGAATGCCGGACATCTCTTCACGGGCAGAGGTATTACGATAATTTGGATCGAATGCAATCGCAGTGAGAAGTTCTTCGCGCCCCAACGCATAATGTCCCTGGCCTATATCGCTAAGCGCAACGTATGTGTAAGCAGATGAAAGTAAATCAGCATTAGAACTTACTTGAGTAACAGCGTGCATCTGGAAGGTACTTAAACTGTAAGAGTGTAGTTCGTAGTGAATACGCCCAAGCATGTAGAGAGCATATACGTTATCTGGATAGAATTTTGTTAGAGGCTGCAACCATTTTAAAGCAGCATAATCTCCATGAGTCGCTACCTCTTTTACATCCAACTCAGGTGCATATTGTTTTAGCACCCCGGCTCCCTCTGTCAACTCTTCAAGTGTTATACTTATCTCATCTTTTATCCAGGAAGAAGTGTTTTTTTGTCCTTTGAGCGCATACTGAATTTGCTGATATGCCACTACATAATTTTTCCTATCTTGATACATAGAAGCAAGATACATGTAGCTATCATCATCAAGTTGCTTAGGATGTAAAAAGTATGAAGCTTCTCCGCGATCAATATGAAAGAAAGCGGCTGTCTCTAATGAAGGATCGAAAAAAGCGGCTCTATTTAACCATACTAATGCATCGGCATAATTTCCTGTGCTAAGTAAGTTTTCCGCCCAGTTCTCACATGCCACACTCATAGGGCCTCTTGCAAGTAAAATTATCAAGGCAAGGATACCAGTAAACTCAACTATTTTACAGCGTTTGCTCCTCTTGCAAGTGCCTGTAGTTCGACCCCAAGCAAAGAGCATCCAACTACTGATGCAAGGAAAGAGGACTCCAAATGACAGTTGATCAGTCAGAAGTGAAAGCCGGTCTCCTAACTGAGCGATATTTAGCGCAAATGGCTTTATCGAAAAAATCTGTGCGCTCGTTCTATAGTTGTAATGGCTTTCAATGAGAAGCATTTGTATCTTGTGCTGTGCTAGCTGATTAATACCCTGTACATCAGTAAAAAGATATTGTGTAAAAAATACAAGTACTGGAATAAGGCATGCAACGCCCGCATATACATGTTGTTGCAGAAGATAGTGACTTCCTCTGAACGGTTTATACTGTGCGTAATTCATTGCAAACAAAAGCAGCGCACAACACGCACACAGTGTTCCATAGTTAAGGACTGCAACGCGGGACGACCAACTCAGGTAAATGGGTAGCTGCCATGCCTTATATGCTGGACCAAATGGATCATTCAGCCAGGGAACAACACTTCCTACAAGCATCGTTATTCCTGCAAGAATGGGAACAATGCTGAATACATCTGGCATGTTCCTTTGATACTTCCTCATATTTACCACACCTATCTAGTCTGTTTAGTTTTTGATAGAAGTAATGTTCACAGCTTGACCGTTTTGTAGCGCATCCAGTCCAATTAGCACAACCGTATCATTGATCGACAGACCAGAGCCGATTAAGAGAGAGTCTCCTACATAGCCAGTAACCTGGACGTGTTGTATATAAGCATGTTGGGAACGTACAACATAGACAATGGAATCTCGATCTGGATTGAGAACAGCCAAACGAGGTAAAACGAATGCTTTGACATTATTCTGAAGCTGCACAAATGTACTCATGCCAGTCACAAAGTCTTCATGAGGATTTTTTACAAGTATCCAAAGCTGAAATGTATCCGTTTGTGTGTCTGAATCTCGAATAATAGAAAAAACCTTACCCGCATAACTGTGAGCTGACAAGGTAGCAGGTGTCACTTGAGCACTTTGACCCACATGAACCTGTTTCAAATTTGAGAGCGGCACCATAACATGAACGATGACACTCGACTCGTCGTAGATTGTAAGCATAACTTTGTTTGCATCAAACACTTGCCCTGGATAGACATTCACTTTTGTGACGGTGCCCGTGAGTGAAGATACAAGTACTCCCTGATGCAATGCGGGAGTAGCCGCTTCTGCTACCAAGGATTTGTATTTATTTTGTGCAGAGACATATGACTGCTGAGCTTGAGCAATAACTACAGAATTTCCTACTGCTGTTACCGAGTTTAAATATGCCTGAGCACTAAGCATATCTTGATAAGCTTGTTGTACCTGAGCGTTTAACTGCAAAAGATGCGCTGAATTTATCTGTGAAAAATCAAGCTGAACAACTGGCTGATTGAGCGAAACATGATCTCCAGGCTTGACCAAAACAGAAGTAACACGAGATACAGATGGGTATGAAATATCCAGGCGTTGATTGGGATATACAACACCGCCCGCACCGATAGGCTCTGAAACAGTTTGCATTTTTACACGATAGAGCGTTACGTCTGAGGAAGCGAGAAGTTTATGATATAGATAGGCAGCACCAACAGTTACTACGAGTGCAAGAACACACGTGGCCGAAACTATTCCTAGTAGTTTCTTTCTCTTTCGCTCTACTTGCTTTGTGCTTGAGTCTATTGATGCAGGCATGGAAATGCCGAGATCATGAATGTGCTTCGTATTTTCTGTTGCTTCCTGGCGTGGGAAATTCTGCTGTTGGACATCTTCCACGAGAAGAGAATTGACAGGAAACCGAAATTGGGTATATGGTTTCGGTTTAGACTGAGTATCCGACATCTATAACCAGCCCTTCCTTATAAGTAAGATACATAAGAGAATATTTCATAGCGTTACGCCACCTTTCGCTCACGTGCTACTTGTATCTTTCCACCCATCGTGAGATAAATGGCTCCACCAACAACAGCGAAACAGAGTGCCTGTATATCCATAAGAAGAGCCAGGAGCAACGCAGGCGCGGATGCTACATGCACTGTTGAGAACGCATAGACAAACGCGGTTTCACGCAAACCAAAGCCGTTGATGGAAATAGGTAAGAACGATATCAATGAGATCAACGGCACGACAAAAAAATAGAAATAGAGTGGTACATCCAGACGTAAAGCCACGGCATAACAATAACAATTCAGAATGGCAACCAACCAGAAGGCCATACCATAGAGATTCGCAACAAGTAACGTATGTGGTCGCTTTATAGTCTTACTCACCGCGTTCCCTACGTTGATGACGGAAGCTAACAAACGGTGCCTTGACCAGCGACCACGCACGAAGCGGGGCAACAAAATCACAGCGAGTAGCGCGCCGAAAATCATACCTGCCACCAACAGTGCGAGCAGGACAAAAGAGAGTACAAGTTTGGTATCAAGCCGTTCGTGCCAGAAGAGCACCGTAGGCACAGCGATGAGCAGCATACTAAAGAAGCCAATAATGCGACATAGGAGTACGGCACTTGCCGAACCAGCACTATTGCCCGATTCACGTCCCACATACAAAGCTTTTACTGCGTCTCCACCCATGCCTGTTGGCAGAAAGTGACTGAACGCAACTCCGACAATATAGAGGTTGATCAGATTAGCAAGATCGTTGGGAATACGCTCAACATTGAGTAGACTACGCCATTGATACGCGCTTAAGACGATGCCACAAAAACCAACAATTCCGCCAACAAGCAACATGCCATGTTGTGTATGAACAAGCGATTGCAGCACGAGCGACCATGACACCGATCTAAACAACACGACAAAAAGGAGCAACGTGAACATGACACGCACAGTTGTACCAACCCACTTTTTTTTCTTGCGCTCGACTGGTGGCGATACCTTCAAAGCTATGCTACGTGGCACCTGACCCAGCTCATGCACCTGCTCGACAACATGCATTTTCGCTGTTGGCTGCACAGAGATGTCTGGTACGTACATCTCATAATCTCGTAGCCGCGTGGGACGAAATTTGTTGCTCATTGCTCTGTCCTGTTCTAACGGGTGCGTCCCTATGCCACAGCAACCGATACACGCTGCTGCTTGTACAGAACCGCCATAGACTCAAGTTCGCGGGCTAGTCCTTCTTGCAGAGACACATTTGGGGAATAGCCGAGTAGACGTTCCGCACGTGTTGTATCAGCAAACGTATCACGAACATCTCCGTGCTGATCACGCCCGTGTATCACGGCAAGAGGATTTCCGCTTATATCTTGGAGCAAGTGCAGCACCTGTGTCAGTGAGACACGCGCGCCACCTGCGATATTCATAACTTCACCGATAGCGGCTTCCTGTATTGCAGCCTGCACATTCGCCTCGACGATATCAGAGACATAGGTAAAATCGCGTGTCTGCTCACCATCTCCATGAATATGCACCGGATTGCGCTCGATTGTAGCTTTGCAAAAGCGATGAAAGGCCATATCGGGCCGTTGTCGGGGACCGTATACGGTAAAATAGCGTAGCGACACGGTTGGTACACCAAAGTTTTGATGATAGAGCGAACACAAATGCTCGGCAGCGAGTTTCGTCACACCATACGGAGAGACAGGGTGTGGCGTAGTGTCTTCTGTTACAGGAAGTGCCGTTGTGTTTCCATAGATGGACGAGGAAGACGCATACACAAAGCGACGAATGTGCTTGGCTTGTGTCACAGCATCAAGTAGTCGCTGTGTTGCCAGCACGTTACAATCAGCATAGCGTGCGAATTCATCTCCCCAACTTGCACGCACTCCTGCCTGCGCAGCGAGATGAAATACCCAATCCACACCATCAAGCACAGGTGGGAGATAGACTGAAAGTAAGTCCCGTTCGATCAAATTAAAATTTTTCCATGACCATAAGTTGTCGATGTTATTTTCTTTGAGATGGCGCGGATAATAGTCAATAAATGCATCGATGCCGCAGACTTCGTGACCCTCAGTCAGCAAACGCTCCGCGAGATGTGAGCCAATAAAACCAGCAACTCCAGTGATAAGACAACGCATGTCTTCTTCCTTCCTCCACCACACAATGGAATACGCTCTATGAACGAACGTTTACAAATTCTCGTTGAACCTGACTACTTTTCTCAATAAAGACAGGCCAGCTATAATGCTCCTCAGCATAGGCTTGTCCTCGCTTCCCCAACATACGAGCTTGCTCTGGATGACGCAGCAATTCCAATGCTCCCTCCACCAACCCATCCTCGGTTGAGGGCACTAACATGGCAATCTCAGGGGTCAGTACCTGCGTATGTGAAAGAATGTCCGTCGCTAGAATAGATTTACCCGAACGTAAGTAGGTATAAAGCTTGAGCGGTGTATGCGTCCCTTTACTACGTGGACTCAAGAGCACATCGGCTAACGCCATATATGTAGGCATTTCTTCCAGGGGACGCTGGCCTACAAAGCGCATTACCTCAAGCACGCCTAGCTGTTGTGCCTGCACACGTAAATCCGCAACTTGCTCTGGCTTGCCACCTACAATGACATAGCGAGCGTCTGGAAATACATCTTGCACACGTACAACGCTTCGCAAGAGCGTATCTAACCCCTGATAGTTCTCAAGCGTTCCAGTGTACAACAACACCGGATGCCCTTCTAATGAAAGAGTATGACGCAACAGGGCAACATCTTCCTCACGTGCGGCGGGCAAACCTTCATCAACGGCTGGCGGTAGAATCGTGTATATGGGTGTATGTGGTGCTTTGCGTTGTGCTGACATCGCGATATCAGGATAAAAAGCAACGATAGCGTCAGCTTTGCGGATCATGAATTGCTGCACAGCCGAAACAAGCGATACAAGCAACGGATGCTGTGGTACCAGTTGTGATAGGTCGCAGTGCATATAATAAAGATGCTTGCCCCCAAAAATTGCTTTCAGCACAATCCCCATTAATGCCGCCTCTTCATGCGTATGAATGTAACGGTATCGTCGCAAGCAGAGCCGCCAGAATGCGGTAAAAAAGACTGCGATATCCAGTGGAATTTTCGCAAACGAGGCTCCTGGTTTCACACTCCGAATTCCTGGCAGCATGGGAGCGCGGTAAATCGTGAGATTGGGCAATTGTACATCTTTCCCAATTGGATAGGTTACAAGGTCAACTTGATAGCCCTGCTCCAATAATGACTGTACATGTTGATGCACACAAAAGGGTGCCCCACGTGGCTCCATAAATGGTTGGGGCGAAATCATAAGAATTCTCATACATCTTTTTCGTTTCTTATTATTTCGTAGATGGCAGAGAGACCATAGAGGTTTCCCTACCGACTTTAGTTTTCGTTGCGATACATGAGCCAATAGCCTTTATCGCCGCTTGTCTTATCGGTGCTGTAAAACTGGCCGCTTGCAACATGCCCACTACCAAAGATGTAGATGCCGCTCAGGACAAGCTCTACGGGACTACCGAGGGAAAGACGAATAGAGTTGTGCTGGTACGTTCCCTGAACGGGAACGCAAGTTGGGGTTTTCTTGATACAAAGAATTCCTGTGTAGGCATCGTTTGCGTGAGGGATCAAGATAATCACAGCGTGTACTTGATAGCCTTTTTCCTTGCCATACTGCACAACTGAATAATAATCCCATGAGCCAGCAATTGAGGGTACTGCGATACTTAGAGCGGTCCAAGCTCCACTTGATGCGCTTCCACGTGTGCCAATTGTGTATGTACCTGCAAAGCCCGATGCACCTTTATGAGTGAGGTTGCTTGTGAATGAGCCAATCGCATAGATAATCGGGAAATTTGCGACTGAATTGATGGTCAAATTCACAGTCGTTTTCGTGGCGGTCCCTGTGATAACGGCGCAATAGCCTGGCTTGCTACTTACGTTGACATTACATATATGACCACTGACTGTTGTACCGCTCACCAGTAGTTGTATTTGACCTGTGATATAGACGTGATTCTTAGGACCAGACGTGGTTAAACCGCGAAACTGGTAGCGACCACTTAATGGCGAAGGTGTTGACGAGGCCGCATGCGCTATAAATATGCTGACACCACCAACAGTTGCCATTACCATGAGCAGCAACGGAATAATCAACCATGCCAGTCTGTTTATACGACGCGCAGTTTCTACTGTGGAATTTCTCATAAAAGCCTCCTATAAGATAATGTGTATCAAAACAATATTAACGCTTCATACCCGTTATAGATGTCGCATTCCCATTTGCAGTATGAAGAGCAGGAATATTGCTTTCCTCTGCCACAAGATGATGAGATGAGAGCACATCTCGCACGACATAGGGAACCTTGCCTTGAGCTTCATGATAGGTACGCATGAGCACCTCCGCTACAAGACCCATCAAAATGCATTGCAGCCCAAAGCCTGAAACGAGCATGGAAAGAGGTAATAGTGGATTGCGATGAACACGCACATGAGAGCCGAATATCTTTTGGCCCGCGATGATACCTGTAAGCGAGGCACCCGATGTGAGACCACCTAAGCCGAGCATACCGAAAAGGTACATAGGCTTGGTACCATAGCTGCCCAGAAACTTGAGCGTTGCAAGATCGAGAATAACGCGGATAGTACGTGAGATACCATACTTTGATACACCAAACTGACGCGGGTGATGCGTGACTTCCATCTCTGTAATCGTAGCTCCTGCCAGAGCAGCATAGGCTGGCAAGAAACGATGCATTTCACCATAAAGGCGCAGGTGCTGAAATACCTCACGCCGATAAGCTTTCAACGTACAGCCATAATCGTGCAGGTAGACACCTGTGACTCTTGAGATCAGCCGATTGGCAAGCCATGATGGAAGTTTGCGGCTGATTTGTGCGTCCTGGCGATGCTTACGCCATCCGCTCACAACATCGTACCCCTCTTCCAATTTTGCCAGTAAGCGTGGAATGTCGATGGGGTCATTTTGCAGGTCCCCATCCATGAAGATCAAGTTACTCCCTTTACTGTGTGCGACACCAGCGGAGATAGCTGCCGTCTGTCCAAAGTTCCGGCGCAGACGCACAACGCGTACATGAGCATCGGTCACAACAAGGTATTTGATTTGCGTGAAGGTGCCATCGGTACTCCCATCGTCCACATAGACAACTTCATAGTTCGCATCCAGTTCGCGCAACACGCGTGTAAGACTGGTATGAAGAAGCAGAATGTTCTCTTCTTCGTTGTACACTGGAACAATAACAGAAAGATATGGAGTTTGTTCCATACGATGTATTCTCGCCTCCCCAAGTACATGTGTTCTGTCACACGTATTATTCATCCCTATCCTACATGAGGCTCTGAGCATGAGCATTGTTCGTCGTTCGTTCACGCTTGCCCCTTCCACTCGACATTATAGGAAGAATATGGAGGGTATCAAATGATATATGTCTATATATCGCTTTAAAATGGGGGATACAGTGGTATGAGAGCTAAAAAGATACTAGCGAGGAAGATTTTAAGTAAAAAACATGCAATAGCGTATATGTATAAGTAGCAAAAGGTCAGTATGAGGTTCTAACAGGCTATCCAAAGGGGTAGGACATTTGGGGGAAATAGAATTTTGTATGAGCCATAATTAGGCCGTTTAACAAAGTAGAATCCTCTCTGTTGAAAAAATCTACTCTTGAAAGGCATCCCCTTGCAGGTGCCCTTGTCCTCATCTCTGCCTTTTGAATAGCCATATCCAGCAAAATTTCCTACTTGACATTCCTCACCTCGTGCTGTATCATGTGCATCACAAACGAGTGAAACATATTGGGGTATCGTTCAACGGTAGGACTGCCGACTCTGGATCGGCCGATTGGGGTTCGAATCCCTGTACCCCAGCCCAGGAGAAACCATAAAAGGTTTCTCCTTTTTTGTGCTTTCAATCGTGTTATATTCATACCATTGTCTCCACACATTCTTAACCGCCGAACTCATGTTTTGTTTTAAAGACTATAGGAAGCAGGATTACATGGCAACAAATACTGAATATGTGCGCCCTCTCTCAGTGCCACGAGCGGAGTCTATACGCTCGAGGTGGGCAAGGCGACGTGATGTTCCATTAACTATTCTCGCATGGACCGCCGTCATCGCAGTTGTCTTTTGGGGAGCGTCGCACATCGTAAGTTCTCTGCTCATTCTGATTATCGCGGTACTTTTGGCATATGCGCTTGCGCCAGGGGTTAGAATTTTACAGCACGTAATGCCGCGCTTTTTAGCCATTCTGATCATGTACTTGATTGTATTGGGCGCGATCAGCCTGTTGATCTACTTTATAGCACGTGCGGCAGCACAGCAAACACTTTCGTTCGCTAGTGCAATTCCTTCGCTGCTTAGCCTGGGGACAAACAATTCATCAAGCCCACTTGAGCAAACATTAGCAAGCTTTGGCATTACACATGCTCAGCTTGTCACAGCGCGTGAACAAATTACAGCGCAAACAAGCAGTGTCGCACGTGATGTAGTCCCAATTTTACGTAGTGCCTTTGACGTTATACTGGACACAATCATTGTTGCCGTTATTAGCATTTATATGTTGATTGATGGCTCACGCATTACCAACTGGCTACGTCGTAACGCACCGCGACCAGCACGTGCTGATGCTGTCCTTGATACACTACAGCATGTCGTTGGTGGCTATATTCGTGGTCAGTTTCTTCTGGCGGTCCTGATTGGTACGCTCGTTGGCATCGGTATGACTCTTTTCCGCCTACCCTATGCGGTTTTTCTTGGCGTGCTAGCCTTTATCCTGGCCTTTATTCCCGTACTGGGAACATTCGTTTCGGGTGCGGTATGTGTGCTTATTGGGTTGACGCATGGTTGGCCCATTGCACTAGGTGTTCTGGTCTACTTTTTAGGTGTTCATGTTGTCGAAGGTGATGTTGTGGGGCCACGTATCGTAGGCAAGGCAGTTGGACTGCATCCTATCGTCTCGCTCTTCGCACTCATTGCAGGTGCTGAACTCTTCGGTGTATGGGGCGCATTGTTTGCATCACCCGTCGCGGGCATATTACAATCACTAATTGTCTCGCTTTGGGGTCAATGGCGTGTAACTCATCCCGAAGAATTCGAGCAGGTTAAAGCGAAAGCCACCGAGAAAGTTGACGAAGGACTGGGAAAGACAAACGTACCCGACGATGCTGCAAAGAAAGCAGTGTAAGAAAATAATCAGGAGCTACTCATGAGGCGATATCATGTCCATGAGTGGCTCCTGATTATTTTCTTACACTGTACCACTCTCTACATTTTTTGACACATTTATTTACATTGTATATGTGCCGTTCCTACAGAAATTCCTTCAGTACAACATATGTACAATCTTTTCCACTTTTTTGCATAAAATTCCCCTTATTTCTGCTCAAAGAATGCACAAACACACACATGACAAAATCCATGAGTTGGCACACCTCTTTTGTCATACACGCTATGTTATAACTATGTATATAGTTTGCATAATGCTATGCAGGAGGATAAAACGCATGATTGCCACTTTAACATCATTAGAGAGAGACGCAATTGCTCTCCCCGATTCTACGACCGAAACACAGGAACCTATTTTGATCTCGGAAGGCACTACATCCGTAATTGTAGAAAAGCCGGAACAGGCCGAACAACGTTTATTGGTAACGCGAGCTTTACAGGGCGACGAGAAAGCCTTTAGCGATATTGTTGACCAATACAGCGCGTTGATGTTGCGCACTGCAACCATGATTGTTGCGGACCGTGATATCGCAGAGGATGTGGTACAGGACGCTTTCATTCAGGCGTGGCACCATTTGTCGGATTTACGAGAGGCGGGAGCATTGCGTCCGTGGTTGATGCGTATCGTGGTCAATCAGTGCATAAGTTTTAAGCGTCGTCTTGCTCGCACAACCGCATTTGTGCGCCAATCTCTTTCAGAACAAGAAATAGACCTTACAGCCCAGATAGCCGATCATCATAAGGGACGCATGGAGCGTGACTGGGACCTTGCACAAGCCATCGACGAATTGCCCACGAAACAACGTGTTGTCATCGTTTTGCACTATTATAATGGTATGACATTGCCGGAGATGGCAAAGGTATTACAAACATCCGAGAACACACTTAAAAAGCGCATCCAGGCCGCGCTCACCAATTTGCGGCGCGTGCTTCGTCTCGCCGACATGGATGAGGGTATGGCAAGTCGTGCAGCATTGACACAGCTCACCGCCTCGGTTGCGTAATACTTCTACAAGTGCTTTCCTCCTTTCCTCCTGAGGAGAGCACGGAACTTTATACAGCTATTGCGCGTTGCCAGTGAAGCAATACATCATCTATCATCCCCGTCTCACAGCGCACCTGAAAGATATTCCGTTGTGTTACTTCACGTAGATACCTAACTGTCTCCTGCTGTAGTCGTTGGCAGGTTGCCAATGTCAACACACCACGCTCCGCCCCAACAGGTATACAGTGATAGCGATCTGCCAATTCGTAAGGAAATATATGTAGGAGACGTTGCGAAGGATAGCTTGTGAGGAATGCAAGATATGGCAATGACTCGTCTTCTTGCATAAGAACAGCACTTTGTTTCTTTATGAAGGAAAGTTGTTCTTCAAGCATGTGTGTGTCTTTTTGTGAAACCACAACATGGCTATCTTGCACCTGTTGTAACAATGCGCGCGCCGCAGAGCCATATAACACTTGTAGTTCGTAGTCGATATCTATGAATAACGGGTATATCCGGCGAGCTACTGCCTGTGCTCCTAGAAGCGGTGTTCCAGGCAAGAGCAGGACACAAGATTTTTTTGATAAAAGTATCGTATCGTCCTTGCGTATGTTGCCACGTATACGTTGTGCGGCACGACGCAGTGCTAGACATGCTTGTTCTGTTGCCTGTATATAGAGGAGCGATACATGATCTCCCTCTTTACATACCTGTTCATACTGATTATCTCGCCCACCACGGCGACTGCTTCGCTCTTGCAACTCGTTTTGTAAAACTCTTTCCACCCGTCCACCTCTTCCACTACATTCACTAGAGAGCCTTTTCCTATTAGCCATGATACTCGCGTCTCCTGCCAGAACTATTTGTATCGGGTTAAGATTCAGTTAAGATAAACAAGAAACGGTAAAGAATTTGCGTACATATACGTGTTTCTATCCTTAACAGCTATATATCATTAGCACCATAATCGTAACCATTTCATTACCACAAATATATGTATTGTTGCTACACTTTGTTGTACAATGAAACAAGATGAATATTTTATGGGTTGATGATGGAAGGGTGGCTCTATAGTATGAATAGCACAACACAATGGAATATCTTATGGAATATAGGATTATTTCCTCCACAAGAGATGCTTCCTACGGAAAATTTCTTCTGTACATTGCCGTACAACAACGCAACCTCTGCAAATAGTGACCATCTTTTTGGCTTTACACCATGCGTTCCTCCACTCACCTGGGAAAACAACAATAACACTCTTTGTGAACAAGCTATACAAAACGATAACACCTCTTGTGATGCCTACGAAGATTTCTTAGCATCATTTGCGGTTGAGGAATTTGCTTCCTTCATATAATTTGTTTGCTATACACATGTATATATGTTTTTGTGGAGTGGATTATGCTTTGTTCAAATGAACGCGTCGTGAAGCAACGTATTATACAACCAGGGGTATGGCGTTTAAGCATAGCGTGCTGTTCTCTCTGCGTCCGTTTCTGTACATATATATTGATTGCGCGAGCATTAGGAACACAGAACTTTGGTATTCTACTTTTTATTCAATGGATCGCGGCCCTGTTCTTACCAATTATTGGCATTGGAATGACGCCTTTAACGAGTCGTACTATTGTTGATATTCAACATCATGAAACATCTCGCAGTATTGCAGGTATTTTTCATCTCCTGTGGCGTCAACAATGTCGGCGCATACTTCTCTACTGCCTCGCCTATGTGCCTCTAGCATTACTTCTGGCTCTTTTTACAAAAGGTGCTGTTCCACTTTTTCTTTTCCTGATAGCGGGACTTGCCGACCTTCCATTACTTTTAAGCAGTATTGTCAGTACTACCCTACAGGGACTACGCCATTATGATTTGCTTGCTGGGCTACGTTTCTTTAGCACACTACTTAATTTTTGCTTTGCATTTGCTGAAATACATATGCACGAAGTGAAACTAGGAGTATTACTCCTTACGCCCGCATTCACAAGCATTGTCACGCTTACGATAGCACTACTCTATATAACAAAATTTCTTCCGCTACATCAGGTTACAGAGCCGGGACCACTATTACGCGAACGCGTAGAACGAAGTCAACGTCCCTCATGGCTCCTCTTTTTACTAGATAGCGTTATTTGGCGCGAGTTCCTTTTCCTGGTGCTGATTCTTTTGTACTGGCACATGCCATCGGAACTTGGCTTTTATGCATTTAGCATGTTGCTTTGTATCCACTTAATCGAAGTTACACCAACAATGTTTGTCACATGTATTGTGCCTCTCCTTTCACGTCTCTTCCCCGTGCAGCATTATAGCAGTATCTACGATGCCTTTGTACGCACATCTTGCATGATTGCAATCATTGCAGTTGTACTTTGCACACTACTCACACTCTGCTGTCCTCTATTCATTGAGACCTGTTTTGGAGTTGCCTATCTGCCGATGGTTGCACCTCTGCGCGTACTGCTGATTGCGGTCGTCTTTGGAAGTATTGCAACAGTGAGTTTGACCTATCTCGCACAGCGTGCTCCTAAGCGCGAACAGTTATGGCTTGGCATAGGGACAGCAACACTACACATCGGGCTTGGTGTTCCTTGCATTGTGTTATGGGGCATCACTGGTGCCGCCATCGCGGGCACCATCGCCCATGTATTTGCCAGCACTGGCACAATTTTGCTATGCCGCAAACTCCTTTTACAATGACAAATTTTTATATCGACATAGGAACAATTTCGTGTCGGTAGGGGCAGCAACTCATTGCGTCCAATGATGGGGGTGAAGGGGCAACGTGTCGGCAATAATTCTCTCACCGCAACGTGAACCCCTCCTCATCCATCTTTGGGCGCAATGAATTGCTGCCCCTACCGATGTTCTCGTTCATGGGAAGAGAGGAAACATCATTGACAACAAAAAACATTACTCAAACAGCCGTCGAGAAGGTACAGACTGTAGTACGTCCTCGATGTAGCGTTGTGCTCTGCACATATAACCGTCGAAATCTTGTGCTGACCGCATTAGCAGGTTTACGTCGTCAAACACTACCCTATGATCAGTTCGAGGTGATTGTGGTTGATAACAACTCACAAGATGGTACGTTTGCGGCGGTTAACGCGTATGTCCAAGCTGGACCACGTATGATATCCAGAAATCTCAAAGACATGTGGCAAGTTCGATGTCTCGCAGAGATACAAAACGGACTGTCTTACGCTCGAAATACAGGGCTACAGGCTGCACAGGGAGAAATTATCGTCTTTCTCGATGACGACACCATTGCACAGCCCACATTTTTAGAACGTTTGCTTGCCGCATATGATGAAACAGGGGCCGATGCTATAAGTGGTCGTGTCGAGTTACGTTGGGAGGCAACACGTCCACACTGGCTTAGTGACGATCTGCTCGATGTGCTTGGCTACTTTGCACCCGCGAACGAGCGCATGCAACTTCCAGCAACGATGAACCTGAGCAGTTGTAATTTTGCGCTGAAGCGCATGACATTGAACACCATCGGATACTTTTCGCCACTGTTGAGCAGACGCACCTCCGCCCCCATTAGTCTGGATGTCGCTGATATCTGTCGCCGTGTACGCATGGCTGGAGGTACGCTTTGGTATGAGCCAGAGGCGATTGTAGAGCATCGTGTACCGGCAGCGCGTCTCACACGCCCATATTTCGTCGGGCGTGCCTACTGGTTGGGTCGCTCCGAAGTTGTGGCGCAGTTCGCCGATACACGGCAGCACGAGGCTGTTCTACCACAGAACTTACCTCATGTCCTGCGTTCCGCTTTACCAGAAGCGCAGGACGTGGCGCGCATAGCACTTATTGATCGCTTGCTACTCTTCTTCGCGGGCAAGCCTAGCAGCGAACAACTGCTAGCTGCGATGGCACAAGCACGTAGTTGGGGACATTTACAGCAACGTCTACAGCTTGTCGAACATGCCCCTTCGGAACTGTCAACACCATCCGTCTTTTTTGTGCTACCAACGCTTTCCGATATTCCTGCCGACTTGCTCGCACGAGGGCTACAGGCACAACATGTTCGCTGCACGACAAGTAGCGCAGATATTCCACTTTCCTGGCTCTGGCGTCATCGTGCTTATCAAGGCTCATCTATCGGTATTCTCCATTTTTATCGTCCGGGGGCCTTCACGCTAACGGCTGGTCAGCGTCAGCATTTCTGGTTTCTGCTCTGGCTAGCAAAGCGTTGGGGTATTCGGATCGTGACGACCGATACAGGCGGATGGTGGCAAAGTACACGTAGCCTTTCCGCGCTTCCTCATCGCGTATTCGAGCGCACACTTATGCGCTATAGCGATATCATCCTCGCATTCACAAGGCAACCCGATCAACTTTATCCTGACAAACGCATACGTCGCCGCGTTCGTAGCTTGACACATCCCGGTTTCCGTAATGTCTATCCTCCCGTACCAGCACGCACCGAGGCGTACACACAACTCGGTCTTTCACAACGGGCAGGATATGTCTATCTCTGCTTCGTATCACACCATAGCGAACGTGAAGTACTCTCTCTAATTGATGCCTTTGAAGTACTACAAAAAAATCCACAGTGGATCACGCTCGTGCTCGTAGGTACGTCACATGACACGCAACGTACACTCTTGCAACGTATAGCGAACAATAAGGCTATTTTTCCCTTTCCACAGGAACCGAATCCACACGATATCTCCCTCTATATGGGAGCATGTGACGCAGTTGTACTTCCACATTTCGCGCAACAAACGGCGGGGATGTTAGAGACCGCAATGCTCGCACTCTCGTTCGAGCGTAGAATAGTTGTGCCAGACTTGCCCCGCTTTCGGGGTATGCTCCCACCACGCGCAACGGCAGTCTATAATCCTACAAATAGAAGTTCGCTGGTAGCGGCGATGCAAGAGGTACAAAGCAGCGAGTTTCGGTTGAAACCTAAAGATAAGAAGACGCTAGAAGCAGAAAGTAGCTGGAATGCCTACGCACAACGCCTCGTCGAGATTTACAAACAAGCAATGAGCCACTAAGAAGAGATGGGACACAGAGATGGCTAACCATCTCTGTGCCCCATCTCTTCTTAGCGGCTCTTTACAGGCTTAAACACTATGTAGTTATCAATCTCTACACGTTCGTAGAACTGCCCTGCTTGTGTTGAACGTTGCACGAGGGCAAGAGCTTGAGGTGAACTGGCCTGAAATACATAGACAGACTGCGCATCATGTTCCACAATCGACTGATAGGGTAGGTATCTATTATCTCCCGTTCGTAATTGCTCATCGAGAACACTGCAAATAATTCGTTCATTACTCTGGAAAATAACGCGATCACATGTCCAGTAATCGGAATAGATATGGGTGGCATGCATGCGTATGAGATCGTTCACCATCTTGTCCTGCTGCTGATTTGCAGATTGCAAGGCCGGTACCTGCTGAAACACACCTACAGTGCCTATAAAAGACATGAGATAAATGAAAAAAAACAATCCACCTTTACCAACATCCAGCCCCCGTAGGGACCGATGTATCGCGTCCAAGGGGTGGGGTGGGGCAACGTGCCGACGACGATTCTTTGCCCTAACATGCTGCCCCCCATCCCCATCTTTGGACGCGATACATCGGTCCCTACACGACCAAATTGCTACGTACAATTGATTTGCGCTCTTCCAAAGCGGAGCAAGCAATACAGGAAACATGACCACCAGTCCGACAAGATAACGTGTCGAGGTCAGTGGAACCAGTGCAGGTGCAGGGCTTAGCAGGTAGGCAAGCAACGTTAGTCCTCCACTAAGTAAAAGAGTGAGACGCGCCGCATCGTAGAGCATGGCACGTCGCTCTTCGTCAGATGGCGTAGTAATTCTCCGTTGAAGAATGTATTTCGCGAGTGCATGGATAGTAAGCAGGAGAACAAAGCTATACAAAAGTAGAAATCCAATGCCCCAAACGCCCTGAACGAGCAGGCATGAGGTGATGTGAGTGCGCCATAAGCCTGGAGTATCAGCGACAAGACATTGTGGATTTGCGCCCGTTGCGACTGGAAGACTAATAAGGACAGTTCCACGTATCTGGTCCCAAAGCGTAAATGGAATGCTCGCAGTTGTACCGCCAGTACTATGTAGCTGTAGTAATACATTCAGCGGATGGAGCATAGGGTGTTGTATATCAAAAATGAGTGATGGAAGAAAACCTAGTAGTAGGCCAAGCACAAAGAAGACAAGAACAGGTAGGCGCATTTCACGATAACAAAAAAAGACAAGAAATGTTAGTGAAGTCGCAACAAATGGAAGGATTAAGAGATGGCTCCACATACCCAAACCCATTGCCAGTCCGAAGCACCAGTACAGAAACCAGTGTTTTCTCCGACCCACAGTTGGTGTACCTTTTTGATATGACAACACAAGCCATGAAGAAAATAAAATCAGGAGGCAACCAAAAAGCATCGTTTCCACGGCACCACCGACGGCTTTGAGTTGGCGTGTCAGCAGTTCAACAGAGCCAACGCTACATAAGACAATAATAGCAAGCGCAAATTTTTTTGAGTAGAGCAAACTTGTTAACAGATAGAGAGATACAAGGAACAGAGCATAGAGGAATACAAGACTTAGGCGTAGTGAGAAGAGCGACGGACCAAAAATAAAAAAGAGTGCCGCTCCAATGTGAGCCTCTAACGACCCCATATAATTCTGTCCATAGATGAAAATAGGATGCTCGCCATTGTAGGCAATGTGACGCGCCATCAGACCCATTGTCGCCTCATCGCTGTTCGTGGCAGGCCAGCCCATACGTATTAAGACAATACGTATACATAGTGCGATGACAAGAACACACCCTGCCATCAATCCATATGGGCCAATCTTTAGATATTTCCTGCCCTGCGTTATCATTGTGAGATGTCCTTGCTTATGTTTGTTTTGCGCCCTCTCTATTATATGTTATGCAAACATGGATCTTCACACCTTCTGACAATCGAACACGATGCGTCCTTTCTCGATATCGGTAGGGGTAGCAATTCATTGCGCCCAAAGATGGGTCGGGAGGGGTTCGCTTTGAGAAAGTAAATCGTTGCAGACACGTTGCCCCACTCCCCCCATCTTTGGGCGCAATGAATTGCTGCCCCTACCGACGTTCCTGTATTCGATCTTCAACATCCATCCTTTACATAATGCATAGACAAATACCCTATTCTTCTGATAAAGAGTGCAACTCTTCCTCATATCGGCTATAATGGCGGTTAATATAGAACAAGATAGAGTATGATAGAGCAAGGAAGGGCGTAAGACAGTAGGCCCATAAAAAGTCCTTGATAGAGAAATACAGCGAGGTTTTTATAGTGAAACGTTCACATCTAGCAAGGGAAATAGTTGAGACGGTCGTGTTGACCATCCTGATCTTCCTGACTATTCGTTTTGTGTTGCAAAGCTATCACGTAGAGGGTCCAAGTATGCAGCCGGGTCTGACAACCGACCAGTACGTGTTGGTTAATAAAACAGCATATCTTTTTCGCGCTCCTGAGCGTGGTGATGTGGTCGTCTTTCACGCTCCCCGTGATCCTGGTAAAGACTATATTAAACGCGTGATCGGGCTTCCTGGCGATGTAATTCAAACCGATGACGCCAACGTGTGGGTCAATGGTGTACAACTGAATGAGCCATATATAGCTGAAAAATATAATCCAAGTGGTATCAGTTGGAAGGTTCCTGCTAACTCCTACTTTGTGCTAGGCGATAACCGCCTTGTAAGTGACGACTCGCGTGACTGGTGCTATGTACCAAAAGACTTCATGGTGGGTAAAGCGGTGGCGGTCTATTGGCCTCTCAACAAATGGGAGGTGGTTCCCACCTTTGCGCCAACCTACTCAAAAATAAAGGCACCAACGACGACTGCAACAGGTGCATGTTCGTGACACATATAGTAAGCTGAAGGAGTGATTTGGGATGCAGAATTTGGAGGAAGAGCATTCGTCAACAGTATCAGAACGCGCTCTTTGGTACGCTAGTGTCGCAGGCATCATCGCTGGTATACTCGTCATGATCGTTAACATCGCCATCACACTCTCGAATAGCACAACCTACCAACGCGCAGTGAGTGAAGGCAATAGCGTCACACAAACTACAGCTTATATAGTAACAGGTCTACTATGCCTTAATCTTTTTATCGAACTACTGATCTTTGGCATGACAGGGTACATTGTTGGAAGAGCGGTAGTACAACGTCGTCTTGGTTTTCTAGCGGGCGTACTTGGTGGCGCAATTGCATATCTTGCCAGTTTCCTGGTACGCTACATTCCGAACTACCCCGGCAACACCGCCACAAGTGGTGCCACAAATGCTGCTACAATCGGCGTTGCACTCATATTCGTGCTTGTATCAGCTATTCTTGGTGGCCTCATCAGCCTCTTCGGAGCATGGCTTGCCACACGTAGACATCCATACTATACAGCATAATAATAGAGAATATGAA
>CAXUIS010000026.1:0-7263 GCA_964250915.1 uncultured Ktedonobacteraceae bacterium
GCGAGAACGCACGACGCTCGTGTATGGGAGGGGCATCCCCTTGCGGGTGCCCTTGTTTCGCTACCCTTTTTCCAGTAAGGGAGATTGTTACATATAATGAATGAACATATTCTTGTCTGCGTCGCATGGCCTTATGCAAAAAGCACTACTCATGTAGGGCAGATTGTCGGCGCATATCTACCAGCAGATACATTTGCTCGTTATAATCGTATGGCTGGCAATTCGGTCCTTATGGTTTCAGGTAGCGATGAGCATGGCACGCCTATCCTGATCGACGCTGAGCGTGAGGGTATTCCGCCACGTGAGTTTATTGCTCGCTTCCATAATCAGATTGTGAACGTGTGGGAGCGGCTCGGCATGTCCTGGGACCTCTATACAGAGACGGGTACCCCAAATCACTATCGCATCACACAAGATTTCTTTTTAAAGTTGTATGAGAAGGGCTATATCTTTAAAGATACTATGCAGTCTCCATATTGCCCAACAGACCGCCGTTTCTTGCCTGACCGTTATATCGAGGGTACATGTCCGAATTGTGGCTATCCGGCGGCCCGCGGCGACCAATGTGACAATTGTGGACACACACTTGACCCTGTTGATCTTATCAACCCTAAGTGTCGTCTGTGTGGAAGCGTAGACAGTACGTTAGAAATACGACCCACTGAACACTTCTTCCTGGATTTACCGAAGTTGCAGGAACCGTTGTTAGAATGGCTCTCGCATGATAAAGATCACTGGCGTCATAACACCATTGGCTTTGCGATGAACTGGCTGAAAGAGGGCTTGCGGGCGCGAGCGATTACGCGTGACCTGGATTGGGGCGTGCCGATTCCACTAGAGGGCTATGAAGATAAGCGTATCTATGTCTGGTTTGATGCGGTCATCGGGTACTTCTCGGCCTCGGTTGAGTGGGCCGAGCGACAAGGAACACCCGATGCATGGAAGGATTGGTGGATTCCTGGCAAGGTTGAACCAGCGGTCAAGTCGTACTACTTCATTGGGAAGGACAATATACCGTTCCACGCGATTATCTGGCCTGCGATGCTACTCGGCTATGGCAACCGCAATCTCCCGTATGATGTGCCCGCCAATGAGTTTATGACGATGAGTGGTGCGAAGGCGTCTAGTAGTCGTGGCAATGTTGTATGGACACCAGACGTGCTGGATCGCTATAGTGCTGATGCTCTGCGTTACTATCTTTCAGCCACAGCACCAGAGGGGCGCGACACAGACTTTACTTATGAAGAACTGGTACGCCGCAATAATGACGAGCTTGTCGCCACCTATGGTAACGCGGTACATCGTACTCTGACGTTCTTGCAAAGCAAGTTCAGCGGTGTAGTGCCAGAGCCAGGGGCGTTACGCGAGGCGGATCGAGAGATTCTGGCAGAGGTTGAGCGCGGCTTTGGACTTGTTGGTCACAATATCGCATTATGTCATATGAAGGATGGCTTGAACGCTGCAATGGCGGTTGCCCGTGCAGCGAATCGCTATCTGGATGAGCAGGCACCGTGGAAACAGATCAAGGTTGACCGCGAGGCGGCTGGCACATCAATCTATGTCATGTTACAAGTGCTGAGCGGCCTTCACACTATGCTCAGCCCCTACCTGCCCTTCTCGTCGCAGCAGCTACACAAGTATCTGGGCTTCGAGGGTGAGGCAGATAAGATGTTCTGGCGTCTTGAGCATGTGCCAGCAGGAGCAAAGCTACCGACACCCGCACCATTATTCGCTAAATTGGAAGAGATTGTCGTCGAGACGGTATAAGCTGAGGCTAGGGCACCCGCAAGGGGATGCCCCTCCCATACAACGATGTGCTGTAAACTTGTTCGTGTATGGGAGGGGCATCCCCTTGCGGGTGCCCTATTTTTGTTTTATGAGTTATGCTGAAACGTTGTAGCCCGCAACCTGTGCTCCTAAGCAAGCAGCACCCACAACGCCAGAGAAGTCACCTAGTTTGGCACGCAGAATAGGCGTTTTCTTTGCAGGTTCGGAGAGTGCTGTGGTGTGTGCTCGATGCACTGCCGTTTCGTACAGCAGGTCGATAGCCTCGATAACACCACCACCAAGAATTACAGCATCAGGATTATAAAAGTTCAGTACCGAAGCTATACCATAGCCAAGATAGTTGGCTGCCTCAGTCACCTTTTCAATGACAAGTTCGTCCTTATGTGCAATCGCATCAGCAAGAATGCCAGAACGAATCACCGTCTCACCTTCTTTGAGTTGCTTCTGTGCATCATCCGAAAGCACGGAGGCACGACCATGATGTATGTCAGCCATAATTGATTTAGTAATCGCGGTACGAGAGGCGTAGGCTTCAAGGCAACCGAGACTTCCACAACCGCAGATGCGTCCACCAGCTTGGATCGTCATATGCCCCACTTCGCCAGCAGTTCCCGTTAAACCGGTATACATTTTGCCATTTGACACTATACCTGAACCAATGCCAGTTCCCACAAACATACACACAAAGTTGTTATAGCCTTTTCCCGCGCCGTAGAGATATTCACCTTGTGCCGCCACCTCTACATCATTCCCGACATATACGGGCTTGCCAAACTGCTTACTCAGAATATCGCCGAGATGCATATCATGTACACCAAGGTTAGGTGCATCAACCACAATACCATTTTTGCGATCAATTTGGCCCGCCGCACCGACACCAATTGCTAGAATTTGAGCACCATCAGGCAACTTCGCATCAGCAATCGCCGTTGTTGCAAGTTCGATTGTCCGTTGCGATACGAAGTCTTGTCCGCGCTCGGCACGTGTACGTTTACGAGCAGAGGAAATCACTTCTCCTGATGCTACATCAACAACCGACACGAGCGTCTTGGTTCCTCCCAGGTCGATACCCAGGGCATACACTTTGGCTTTGGACATAGAGTTTTCCTCATTTCTTAAATGGCAAACTTAATCCGGGCTGTACATCAAGGTCAAGACTATGGTGCTCTCCTCGTGAAAGATGGAAAAAGGCAGCACCCGCAATCATAGCAGCGTTATCAGTACAAAATTCGATTGGTGGATAGCTAAGACGAACGGAAAGAGGTAGCAGTTCTTGCTCAATACGATTGCGTAAGCGGACATTCGCAGCCACACCACCTGCAAGCACAACCTGTTTGACCTTATATTCTTGAGCGGCAAGACGTGTTTTGACCGCAAGAACATCGACAACCGCCTCTTGGAAGCTGGCTGCGAGAAAGGAGACGTTTGTTGTACCTTTTTGTGCAGCCTGTGCTCCCATACGGGTATAATGGCTGATCTGTTTGCCTTCACTCTCAGCGGCTGGACGCTCATCGGCTGTCGCGCCCTCAGCAAGATGGAGCATAGCGGTCTTAAGACCACTAAAACTAAAATCGTAGGTGCCTCGCAACCACGCTCTTGGCAGACGATAGGCAGTACGTGCAAGAGTAACAGATTGTTCTTGCTGTAAAAGTTCGTTTTCGGCCTGTTGTGCCGCTTTTTGAATAGATGGGCCACCGGGATAGTCTAAGCCAAGAATGCGTGCTACCTTGTCGAATGCTTCACCCGCAGCATCGTCACGCGTATGTCCAAGCAGTTCATAGTCTCCATGATCGCGTACTAGCACAAGTTCACTATGAGCACCCGAAATGACAAGACACAGCAAGGGAAAGCGTGGATCATCTTTTATATAGCCTCTATCAAACTCTGACGAGATTTCTGGTGCAACACCCTTGCGTAGCCAATTAGCATAGATGTGTGCTTCAAGATGGTTTACGCCGAGAAAAGGTAGGTTACGGGCAAGTGCAAGTGTCTTGCCCACAGTAAGCCCAACGAGGAGTGAGCCTGCAAGTCCAGGACCGTATGTTGCCGCGACAGCATCTATCTCGTCCCATGAACAACCTGATTGCGCAAGCGCAGTCTCGACGACAGGAATAGCCGAAGCGAGTTGTTGTCGGGATGCAACCTCTGGCACAACACCGCCATAGCGATTGTGAATATCTATTTGTGACGCAACGACATTTGAGAGCAACCAGCGTCCATCTTTGACGATGGCAGCACCTGTTTCATCACATGAGCTTTCGATACCAAGTACGAGCATAACTGTTTTTCTGTAATCCTTTACTTATTGTGCCTCTAACTTCTGATAGAGTGCAGCTTTGAGTTCCTGAAAGCGTTGTTTATATGCAGGCGAGTTTATTTCATCAGTCCACATGATAACCGCATCTTCCTGGTTATCACTGTAGTAACGGTGCCGTATGCCAGCTTCACGAAAGCCATATTTGCGATAGAGGTTCTGAGCCGTGTAGTTCGAGACCCGCGCCTCTAACGTAACCCACTTCGCTCCAATGCTATAGGCAATGTCAATCAGGCTTACGAGTAAAAGTTCGCCTAAACCAAGACGACGAAAGCCTGGATGGGTTGCAATAGTCGTAACATGAGCCTCATCGACCATTAGCCATAAGCCAGCAAACCCGATAATAGAATCTAGTTCGGGTGAAGGCGTTATGATGCTAGGACGATTAGGCAACAGCGAAAGAGGGAACAGACGGTTCTTGCGCGGCTTTTCTACCTCTTGTGGTGGCACAGTCGCACGTTCCTCCGCAATATGTTTATCACGCAACACGATATAATGCGCCCAACGATTATCCTGCAATTCCTTGCGATAAGCACTGGGAGGCCATGTTGATGGATAGGCAAGACGTTCGATCTCGACGACACGAGGCACATCTGCCATAGTCATTTGGTCAATCGCGTATCGCACCCTCTTCCCTTTCTGTATTACCTTGACCCGTAGGTCGCTGGAATGACGTGCCAAGTAGTGCTCGTTTTCTCGTACTTGTGGTAATTGAAGGACGACGCAAGTAAAGTGGTTCGAGTAATAACGGATCGTCCACTTTACCTTCTTGCCATTGTTGAATGGCAAGAGATGCAAGCACAGACGCATGACGCGTTGACTGTACGTTGTTGAGAAAAAGACCCTGTGCTTGTAAGTGCATAGCAAGAGCCTGACGTGAGGTTTCACTTATCTCGCCACAAAAGAGAAATGGGAACATGTGTTGTATATTAGAGCCATTTCCCTCACCACTTACCTGTACTTGTATAAATTCGGCTAATTGTGATGGCGAAAACACGCCATACTCACTTATCCGTGTCAACGAATACATTGCATCACTCCGCTCTGTCGTCCGTAGAGAAATTTGGTAGCAAGCTGCATACAGTTCTGAGCGTCCAGCTTCCATAACGGCACAAAGAGGATATGCTATCTGCTGTTGCTGAGCGGCGATAATGTCTAATGTACTTATTCCGAAAAGCGGCTTTTGGAGTACAAAGGCAAGCGTTTTCGCAGTAGCTAATGCTACACGAACGCCATTAAATGAGCCTGGTCCTGTAGCAACGGCGATACCATCAATATGTGACAGAGTAGTATGACATTCAGCAACAAGCCGTTGAATACGTGGAAGCAATTCAACACTATGGTTGCTGTCAATATGCCATGTATATTCGCCATGCACATCCTCCTCTGAACATAAGGCGATGCTTGCACGACGGTTAGACGTATCAAGCGCGAGTAATAGCATGCGTGTTTTTCTGAAATTGTCGTAGTAGTTCGGAATAGCGAGCACCAATAGCAGTAAATAGAAGCCTTCGCTCTGTTTCACTTTGCATATGTATAGCGATACGGAGCGTTTCAGGCACCCATAAGCCATCCGCTTTGTCAGCCCACTCGACAACACAAACTCCTGTCGTGTCGTAAAAGTAATCCTCAAAGCCCAGGTCAAATATCTCTTCGGGATTCTCCAAGCGATACAAATCAAAATGGTAAAGCGCAGGCCCTTTCGTGTTTTCTTGCTCGTCTTGCGTTCGACGTACTTGCCCTACATATTCTTTTAAGAGGGTGAAGGTTGGGCTAGTAATAGTTGCGGTGATACCTAGCCCCTGAGCAAGTCCCTGAGTAAAGGTCGTTTTGCCCATGCCAAGCTGCCCATCGAGGAGGAGCAGTTCTCCACCACGTAAGAGTTTGCCCAAATGCATGCCGAGGAGCTGCGTCTGAGCAGAACTAGAACTGAGAATATTTAGAGTAAGTGCGTCTTTTTCCTGGGCGTCGCCAGTGGCGAGACTACCTTCAAACACGATAGAGTGTACCTACATTTCGTGAGTATTGCGTGTTCCTCATTATAGCATACCAGCGTGATTTCTTCTTAGCGAAGTTTTGCGCCACAATTGCGACAGTACAGCGCGTTCACCCGCACAGGCTGTCCACAATGTGGACATGGTTGCATTTGTGCAGCCGCATTAGGAGCGGGTTGTGATGGTGGTGCTGTATGCGTGACCGGCTGAGATGCAGGCGGTGGTGCATAATTCGCTGTAGGCGTGGGCACAAACTGGTCGGCAGGATATGTTTCGTTCTTTACTTCTTGCAACTGTGCTTCGCGGTTGCGCGCGTCGTGATCTAGCTCTTGAATGCTGGCACACAGACGCGAAAGCTGTGCGTCAGTAAGTGAACCTTGCTGATACAGGTTCATTGCGACATTGCCGAGTTCATTCAAGAGTTGTTGCCGTTGCTCCCAAAGTTTGTCCAGTTCGCTTTGCTTGCTACGAGCACGTAGTTGTTTTTGTGCTTCCCAACTGGTGCGGCTGACTGCTGTATTCATAAAATTTTTCGCGGACTCTACAAAATCGCTCATAATTTGTCCTCCATAATAGGATTGAGTTACTTTTTATGTTTATTCTTGTACCGCGTGCTGATGAACGCGGATTTCTTCAAAGCGACCATTGGAACTGAGTTGTACGGCTACAACGTCGATGCGCCATGAACGTTCAGAGCATGCATGCAGATCAAGATAATAGGTTGCTACTTGCACAAGTTTTTGCTGCTTACGTGGCGTGACCGCTTCTTCTGGCAGGCCATAGGCATTGCCACGACGCGTCTTGACCTCGATGAAGATCACATCGTTGGCATCTTCCGCGATCAAGTCGATCTCACCATAACGGCAACGGAAGTTACGCTCGATAATACGATACCCTTGACGCGTGAGTTCCTCCGCCGCCAAACGTTCTCCAGTGCGACCAAGCCCTTGACGCGCAGCCTTGATAGGCTTGGAAGTGTCTGTGCTGTCTACCATAGTTTCCCTACTATAACTACGTTATTTTGCTTCCAGATGTTGTAATATGCTCATTATACTCTAGTGTACTCTGAAAAACATCAACGGTAGGGGCAGCAATTCATTGAGCCCCCAGAATGGCTGGGTGGGGGTGACACAAGCCCCAAAGAAACAATGGCGACACCGTTAACCC
>CAXUIS010000026.1:7273-16565 GCA_964250915.1 uncultured Ktedonobacteraceae bacterium
AAAGTAATATTCGCCCACAGTTTCCCCCCCGCCCCCTTTTTTTGGGCCATTTAATTTGCTGCCCCTACCGAGACATATTTGTTATTAGCCGTTGAGTGAAAAAGGAGCCAAAACATATGAGCGAGCAGCACAACACAACACAACATCCACTCGTTTTTATTCATGGATCGGGCGATAGTGGGCGTGTGTGGCGATTTCAGGTCGAGTGCTTTGGAAGCCACCATGCCTTCGCGCTTGATTTACCGGGGCATGGGCAACGTCCAGATACACTTCCTACCGAGGTGACGGTACAGGAATACGCACAAGCAACACACGACATTGTGACACAGGAACTACACCTGCAAAAGCCGATTATCGTAGGACACTCGCTGGGTGGTGCTATTGCGCTTACAATGGCTCTTGAGTATAGCAACGAGCTAGGAGGCATAATTTTGATCGGGACAGGCGCAAGACTACGTATTCTCCCTGCCCTCCTTGCCGACGCAAAAAACACGCCGGAACAAGCACGCCTACGTTTATCACAAATGGCAATAGCAACAACAACTGCACCTACAGTTTCACAATCGGTAGTACAAGAGCAAGTTTCACCAGGGCCGAGCATTCTCTATCGTGATCTTGCAGCGTGTGACGTTTTTGATATTATGAAAAGGCTATACGAAGTATCTATACCAACCTTGGTTCTTTGTGGAGTAGAGGATCAGTTGACGCCTGTGAAGTATAGCATCTATCTCCACCAACATATTTCAGACTCAACACTGCGCGTTATTCCAGATGCTGGTCATTATGTGATGCGTGAGCAACCGGAGGCGGTGAATTCAGCAATTGACGAGTGGATGCAGAGAGAGTTTGCCCCCTCGACGTACTAAGCCTGTTCGTGCTACAATGTCGCAAGCAGATTCCTCGAAATAAAGTAACGTTGATGCCTATACGCAACTCTGTGCGTAGTCAAGGCATGGTGTATAGTAGTAGGTCAGATCAGCAGAGAGTAAACTAGGAGAGAGATGACATGTCAGGTCATTCAAAATGGTCGCAAATTCGCCGCTCGAAGGGCGTTAATGATTCACGGAGAGGACAGTTGTTTACGCGGCTAGGACGTGAAATCGTCGTCGCGGTCCGTGAAGGCGGGGGTAGTGATCCCGATGCGAATTTCCGCTTACGCATGGCGGTCCAACATGCTCGTGATGCAAACATGCCGATAGATAATATTGAGCGAACAATCAAGCGTGCGGCTGGCGGTACTGAGGACAACAACCTTGAGGAGATCACCTACGAGGGTTACGGCCCTGGTGGAACAGCGATGCTCGTACAAACGCTGACCGAGAACCGCAATCGTACCGTTGCCGAGGTGCGCAATGCATTCAACCGCAATGCGGGTAATATGGGTGAGAATGGATGTGTTGACTGGCTCTTCGAGTCCAAAGGTGTCATCGAGGTACAGCTCGATGGGCATGATCCCGACGAACTCGCGTTAGAGGCGATTGATTTCGGAGCCGATGACGTAGAACCATCAAAACCCGATGATGAGACGTTGATTATTTACACTGACTCATCGGATGTTGAGAAGGTTCGTAAGGAATTAGAGGCACATAAATACACGGTCCTCAAATCTGAGGTGACTATGGTGCCTAAGACACGAGTTGAACTTGCTGATGAGAAGACAGCGCACCAGTTTATTCGTCTCACAGAAAAGCTGGAGGACCTGGACGATGTGCAGAACGTGTATTCCAATGCCGACTTCCCAGAGGAGTTCGCATCTTCCTATGCATAAGCTGTAAGGTGTGATGACTCAAGATCAGGGACGTTGTTACAAGGTTATTAAGAGGACGCGGTGAAGACAGACGCGGACAGTGGGCGTCCGTAGGCATCTAAAAGGTGAGAGAGGAAAACGTGCATAAATGAATAACCCGTCTACGCTCTCACTAGCTTCAAATCCTCCATATCGTATCGCGCTTGGCATCGACCCTGGCACAGCTATTGTTGGTTACGCCGTGGTGATGGCGAAGGGTAGTGAGTTGCATATGCTCACCTGTGACGTGGTGACAACGCCCGCGAAGATGCCACTCGCGCAACGACTTCAAATTATTTACGAGGGACTAAGCGCGATTATTGCTACGTACAAACCGAACGAGGCTGCGATGGAAGAGCTTTTTTTTGCAAAAAATGCTCGTACTGCCATGACGGTTGGTCAAGCTCGTGGAGTGGCGATGCTTGCGCTAGCAAACGGTGGCCTCTCGGTAGCGGAATACACTCCTATGCAGGTTAAGCAGGCGGTGACAGGTTATGGCAGTGCGGGCAAAGATCAGGTGGGTGAAATGGTACGGGTGTTGTTGAAGCTTTCCCAGGTTCCAAAGCCAGACGACGCGGCTGACGCGGCGGCGGTTGCTATCTGTCACCTGAACACACTTCCCTACTCTCAGCTACTGAGTGGCTCACGCTAAAAGAGAACATGCAAACGCTAGCATCAGCGTGCTCGCAACGGTGGTCAATGGGGATAAGGGCGTAATGAATTATGGCCCCTACTAGACCGTCAAAGTCAAAGGCAGTGGGTGCCCTCGTTTCGGTGACACATTGAGTTTGACAGTCTACTACAGCCATCTCATCTTTTGAAAATAAACGTGTGCCTTCTCTAATACTCCTATTTCAAATGATCTTCAGTTACTTCTACATTATATTAGCGTTTCTGCATATAGCGGATTATGAAGAGATGAGGTTTTGGGGCGATGATTACAGGTATTCATGGAACACTTGAGACGAGCAAGGCAGACGCCGTTATTTTACGTGTTGGTGGCTTCAGTATACGTGTAGCTGTTCCCTCTTCAACGCTCCATCGTCTGACCGAGGAAGGCACAGAGGTGTCACTCTATACACATTTTCATATGCGTGAAGATGGGATAGCTCTGTATGGTTTTCTCGACGAGCAAGACCGCAACGCCTTTGAGCAACTGATCGCGGTAAGTGGTGTTGGCCCCAAAGTAGCATTAGCATTACTCTCAGTGATGGATGCGCCAACGCTCTACAAAGCAGTTGCAGATGAGGATGTACAACGCTTGGGCCTAGCTCCTGGCGTTGGCAAACGGTTGGCATCGCGGTTGATTCTTGAGTTAAAAGGAAAATTGCCCACGCTTCCAACAGCAGGAGCGGTTGGTGCTCCCTCTGGGAACAGAATACAAGCGGAAGTCCTGGAAGCATTACTAGGATTGGGCTATTCGCCTTCAGAGGCGCAAGCAGCTCTAGCGAAGATTCCTCAAGATCAGGCGATGACGTTGGAGCAACAGGTTACATTTGCCTTACGCTCTTTTTCGCGTCAATAAATTCCTATTTTATTTCACGATGCAGAGGACGCAATGATAACGGAAGAACGGCTCCCCCCAGCTTGTGCTTTCGCAGTTTCCGTACTGGCAGAGCGCGACACAGACCCCGACGCGGTTCCAGAAGAAGCTGTCGAAGCCGCACAACAGCATATGGCAATGTGTGCACGTTGCCTGAGTGCGCAGGCGGCGAACTCAGACAATGTGCGGAAGAGGAAAAAAGTACGGCGCGGCGGACTAGGAACAGAATATACAGGTCCATTAGTTTCCGAAACACCCGCAGAAGAAACAGACTCGCCAGCGATGAAAAGGACCGTACTGGAGACGCGTTCAGAAGCTCATAGCGAACAGCAAGCATCACTTGCAACAATGCCATCTGTTCCTCAAGCGTCTCCGTCACAAAGGGATACAGTTTCGCAACCAACAGCCTTCACACAGCTTGACGAAGGCACACTTGACTGTCAGCAGTGCAGAAGCAAACTTAAAGAGTATGCTGAGGCATTGGACAACGGGCAGAATGTTGCTGATGCTTATCCAGAAGTACAAGAACATCTGCTTACCTGCGAATCTGGTTGTCTCGTATTACTTGACCTTTTTCGACAGGAAGCGAAGTCAACACGTAAGTACCGTCGTCGTCTTGTACGTGATCCGTTCAGCATTATTGGTTGGGAGGCAACAGGCTTCTTTCGAGGTGGTCAAATTCCTGTGTCGCCAATGGCACTTTCCTATGGCACGCTTATTCTTTTGCTGCTTGCTGCCTCTCTCAGTGCATTTATAGGAATTAGTTGGGATAACGCACGTTATTATCAGCCAACGGGTGTTACTGTACCAACACCTGATGGTATTGGCTTAAGTGATGGTCTGAAAGCCTATGATGCTTGTAACGCAAACAGTTATCGTGATAAACGTCAGGCTGCACAGTCGCTCCAAAGTGGGGACGTTTCTAAAGCACGTTCATTGCTTACATCCGCAGTTAGCACGGCTGTTACCGATACAACCGGATGTAATGGAGCGGAAGCAGCGATCTACCTTGAAGATTTACAGGTGCGCCAATCAGGACATCCTTATGGTATGATCGTGGTTAGCTTTGATAGTGGTTCCGGTAATGCCGATCCTCATGGAGGTACAGATAGACACATTTTGTATGCAGCCTATACGCAAGAGCTTGTCGGGGCGTTTATTGCACAACAACAATACAATTTGACACAGATGAAAACGCCAGGGGCACCTTTACTTTACCTTGTCCTGGCAAACACGACTGGTGTTGAGCAAGGAGCACTGCAAATAGCAGAGGTGGCAGCATCGCTAGCAAGCGGGGGAACATCACCACATCAATTAGGACTACTAACCTCAGTACCCGTTGGAAAAACGCATCCAGTATTAGGGGTGCTAGGGCTTGGACCAAGTGCGCTGGTGCGTGTTGCCTTGCCAGTTATGTGTCGTGCAGGTCTACCACTTATTGCACCAACAGCGACAGGACTTTTCATACTCGACATTATCACCAGTACGGCCTTGTATAGACATTGTACGCCAGGATTTGCATTCGTGCGTTTCTCACCCGATGACGACCGCCAAAGCTCTGTTGGCGCGAACTTTGCTGTGGACAAGCTGCATGTTCATAATGCTGCCGTTTTCTACGACCCTAGTGATCCATCATCAGAGGGATCGGCGAATAGTTTCAGTAACAACTTCAAGAAATTCGATCATGGTACTATCGTCGCACAAGAAACGGCAGTCGCAAGTGGTATTCTTGATGCTCACGGACGCCCACAGGCGGCACAGGATGTCCTTTTGGCGGGTTTCAAGGACGCACTCAACGCGCAACCACGACCAGAATTAATCTACACATCTCTGCTTACAAACGATGTAGTGGTACTCGCACAGGCGATAGCGCGACTGCCACAAAACCAACAGCCGATTCTTATGGTGGGTGGAGAGTATGTCGTGCCATCGGCACTACAAGGTCTGGTACAATGGACCAGACAACAGCAACTATCACTCCCCAGGATATTTGTTTCAATGTCGTCAGCAGCGCGTCCACCGACTGATAGTTGGCCTAAGCAGTTCTACGCGAGTTTCTGCACGTCGTTCGCGGCACCAGGAAACTACTGTAGTGGCGCGGCTGCGCTCGATCAAGGAGCACTCTTCTTTGGAGATGGCATCGAGATTGTGGCGAAGGCAGTTGGTCCGATTGCTAACAAGGACAACTTTCCAACAGAGGCACAGGTGGTGCAACGGATTAGCCAGGAGGATTTCGCTGGCGTGAGTTGTCCAATTGCACTGCATATCCAAAGTTTGGTTGTAGTTGTAAATACAAAGGTCTTGCCCGTTGTGCTAGGAATTCAAGGGGATGGAAGTTTGCAGATAGTTGGGTAGGAAAAAGGGGATGGCATGGAAGTATTGGTTGTCACGCTAGCATTTACGACACCTGTAAAGGATGTGGATACGCTTGCACGTATACAGCTCGTTCAAGAGACGGTACGCAATACACAAGGTTTGGTGACTTCTCGTTTTTACCGAGGACGCGGATCATCACCTTGTTATGCAATACTCACAACTTGGGAAAGCGATGAAGCATGGAAACAAGCGCAAGAACGTTACAATCCTAAACAACTACTAGCTAGTTCGGCGGCAGAACTTTTCGTTTCGCCGCCTGAACAACTGCTTTTCACCTACCTATGGGGCTATATTCGCCCAGCCGCTTCCCCTGAACTTGCAGCAATTCACCTAGCAACCGTGCGGCCTGAACAGGCCGATGTAGCACAACGCGGCTGGATCGAGGGATTAAAAAGACAAGCAACGCACTCGTCACTTGCTTTTGGATTTCTTGCACGTGGTACAGCCGAACCACTTCCCTCAACGGAGCCGCATTTGCCATATACACAAGGCAATACGTTTCTCAATTTGTTGAGTTGGTCTAGTGATAGAGAACGTGAGGATTTCTACACTGACGATCACTTCACAGCAGTTCATCGCTTTATCAGCGGCATAGGCACAATGCAGGTAGTGACATTGGAGTCATTGTAAAGCAATATATCTAGTCTGAAGAGGTTTCTGCAACAGGTTTATCGTAGTACTTTTTTAGTTCCATCTGTAGAAGATTGTGGTCTGCCCAGAGTTGACTGGTAAACGTGTGGTATTCACCGTCACAAAGAGGGATAGAATTGAGACACTTGCGATGCGGCATGAGACGGAAACGCAATGCTGTTCCATCTACATCAATCCAGATATGACGACGTGTGTAACCTGTTCCCCACTTAAAAAGAACGGTTGAGTCGTACTCCTCGAACCATCCGCGTCCCTTAAGAAGATTTTTGTTGATGCTTTGTAGCATTTCAGCAAGCCCGCTATCGCGCAAAACGCGCTTGGCGTTTTCACGTTTCACAAGACGTGCTGCCTCTTGCTCGTTTTGTTGCTCTTGTAGAATTTCGTCCTGACTCGTAGGATATTCCTGCCTTTCGATAGAATACTTTTGGTAATCACTACATCATACCACAAAATCGAACTAGAACTATACTGTCATTAGAACTCAGCAAATGCATCTTGTTTCGTGCATCTCCTCGTATGTTGCATATTCATAAGGGAGAGAACTGGCGGCATTTCTGAAACACTCATATGTGAATGGTCTTGGTAATGAATGCTACGCGGCGGCGAAATAGAAAACACGTTGTCGGAGGATTGTTTAGCGTGACGTTTCGCGTCAGCCACAAGGACACCAATTTCATCGAGATTGTGAGGATGTCGAAATTGATTGTTGACAACGCCAATAGAAAGAGAGACAAGTGGAAACTGGTAGGCGCGCCCTTTACGATCTACGCCACTAATTGAGCCTCGGTCCAAGTCTTCATGTTTATAGAGTACCATGCTTTGTTGCTTGTAACGATCAAGAATATGCTCGCACAACAATTGTGCTTTGTCGGGTGTCGTCATAATAAGAAAGTCATCGCCGCCGATATGTCCAACGAAGTCGGTAATATTACCAAGCTCGTAGACAACGCGTTGACACACCTGCCCAACCAGTAAAATCATATTGTTGCCAGCAAGAAAGCCATAGACATCATTAAATGCCTTGAAATTGTCAAGATCAAGATAGAGAAGACTCCACTGGTCTGTACTATTTAACTTACTACTTATAGCACGCTCTAATTGTAGACCTCCAGGAAGTTGTGTAAGTGGGGAAAGTGAGCCTTGTTGCATACGTTTCAGTTGACGGCGGATTCGTGCAAGCAGTTCGTCTGTATCAAAAGGTTTTGTAATATAATTGTCAACGCCTAGCTCGAAGGCACAAGTTTTGTCAGCATGCGATACACAAGCACTTAAAACAATGATAGGAATATTCATTGTTTTAGGATGATCACGCAGTTGCTTCACCACCTCATATCCATTCATGACTGGAAGCATAATATCTAAAATAATGAGTTGCGGCATTTCACGAAGCGCGAACTCTACAGCATCTTCGCCGTTAAGGACAGTAACAGTGGAATAGCCCTCAATATCTAACGTTTCTTTAAGAAGTTCAGCAAGGGTTGGCTCGTCCTCAACAACTAAAATGGTCGTCATATGTGCTCCTGCCTCTACATTTTACAATACTTTAGTATACTGGCCCAACGACAAAAGTGCTACATCAAACAATAGCACAATGTATCAAGGTTGCCTGTAATATAGTATTGTTCTCTACCACTACGCCTTTGCACACCATCGTGAAACAGGTGTATTTCATATTAATTAATGCCCAAGTATGAGCATCTTGCGCTAAAAATGAAAAACACTCTCTGACGCAAGTTTCTTTCACATCGCATTGAATTACAGGCAACCACACGTGTTCAACATACATAATACAGCATAAGCAAGAGGCCCAAAGCAATCCACTTCCGTGAAGGATAAGACGCGAAAAATAAAAGAACGAAAAAGCCTGTTACTCTGCCGTAAAAACACGTAAATAGTATAAGAAGTAGGTTTTGACGTGCGATATGTACCACATCTGTCATACTTAGTATAACATTCCTGCATATACTTGCAAGGGTTTTGTTACACAAATCGCACTGATTCGTAAAAACTCTCTAATTCTTCACATTCTATGACTTTTGGGTATATATTACGGTCTTCATATCTTTCTGAAGTCCTACAAAGTCAATTGACGCATTCCTCCTCACTTCTGGGTAGCGTAATTGTGCTTCCATTTTTCTAAAGTTTTTAACTAGTTGACGCATTGCTACTCTTGATATACTATACTATCTAAGAGTAGCAACGCGGAAGGGTAAACAATGACCTCATCAGCACTGGCTGAGCGACCAATCACATTTCACAGTAAGGGACAGCCAACATTTCTCCTCGAAGGAATGCTTCATGTACCCAGAAAAGTAGAACACATACCATGCGTGATACTTTGCCATCCGCAACCAGCGAGCAGTGATATGAATGATACACTAACAGTAGCATTAGCAAGAGACCTTGCGGCTACGGGGATGCTTGCGTTGCGTTTTAACTTTCGTGGTGTACAAAAAAGTCAGGGTCAGCAGACTGAGGGACGGTTGGAGCCACTTGATTTAGCAGGTGCTATCGACGCAATAGTAAAAATACCTGGCGCGAATCCAGCGAAGGTGTGTGTTATTGGTCACGGCTTTGGAGCGTACATTGCGCTTCTTTATGGGCCTTTTGATCCACGAATACGTACTGTTGTAGCAATAAGCTTACCACTTTTTCGTGCAGCAAATGGTTTTCCTCGCCCATTTGAGCGTCCGAAGTTGTTTGTTACAGGCGAGTTTGACGAAATCTGTCCACGCTATAAGCTCGAACCCTTTGTTGAGCAGCAAACAGGCCCCAAAGGTCTTAAAGTGATCACAGGAGCACGACATCTCATGCGAGGCTATGAAGAAGCGACTGTGACAACGGTTACAAAATACGTAAAGACATGGGCGACAATGCCCGGAGTGTAGATAACATATGAATCCCAGTAACCCCATTATCGTTCAAAGTGATCGTAC
>CAXUIS010000026.1:16665-20029 GCA_964250915.1 uncultured Ktedonobacteraceae bacterium
AGTGTAGATAACATATGAATCCCAGTAACCCCATTATCGTTCAAAGTGATCGTACCATTTTGTTAGAGGTAGATCATCCATTACACGCAGAGGCAAGAGATGCGCTTGCTCAATTTGCTGAGCTAGAAAAATCGCCAGAGCATATTCATACCTATCGACTCTCACCACTTTCACTCTGGAATGCGGCAGCGGGTGGTATGAGCGCGTCAACAATTCTTGAGCTTCTAACACACTATAGTAAGTACGCGATTCCTTCAAATATTGCAGTAGATATTCGTGAGTACATTAGCCGCTATGGACGTATCAAACTGATTCGAGAGGGAGACGCGTTATTACTCACGTCACAAGATACAGCATTAATTGTTGAGGTAATGCATCACAAACGAACACAACCGTACATCTTGCGACAGATAGATCGTAACACGATTCAGGTTGATGCTTCACGACGTGGACATATCAAACAATCGCTCATCCACATGGGATTTCCCGCCGAGGATTTAGCTGGTTATACAGATGGTTCAGGGCTACCTCTCAAATTGGTGTCGCCAACTCATCAAGGAAAAGCTTTTGAGCCACGAGGCTATCAGTATGCGGCTTCATCGGCCTTCTATGCCGGTGGTGCACCGAGTGGTGGTAGTGGTGTTGTTGTCCTGCCGTGTGGTGCCGGCAAAACAATTGTTGGTTTGGCAACGATGGCAGATATTCAACGAGCAACACTCATTCTGACGCCAAACACTGTTGCGGTACGTCAATGGATTAGCGAGATTCTCGATAAGACCGATATTCCACCCGAAATGGTGGGCGAATATACGGGCGAGCGTAAGGATATCTGTCCAATCACTGTCAGTACCTATCAGATTCTTACCTATCGTCGCACCATCAAGCACGAAGATGGAACCGAAGAGGAGACGTATCCTCATTTTTCGCTCTTCACCAGCTACGATTGGGGCTTGATTGTCTACGACGAAGTACACCTGCTACCAGCTCCAGTCTTTCGTGTCACGGCTGAAATTCAGGTCCGTCGTCGGCTAGGTTTGACGGCGACACTTGTACGCGAAGATGGACGTGAGGCTGATGTCTTTAGCCTGATCGGACCAAAGAAGTATGATGTGCCGTGGCGCGAATTGGAGAAGCAAGGCTGGATCGCAACGGCGGAATGTCATGAGATTCGTGTCGGGTTAAGTGAAGATGAACAGATGAACTATGCAATGGCAGAGGTACGCGAAAAATATCGTATCGCTGCTGAAACGCCTGCAAAGATATCGGTAGTTCGTCATCTTGTAGAGCAGCACGCAGATGACCAGATACTGATTATTGGACAGTACATTGATCAATTGAAGCTTCTTGCAGAAGAATTACATGCGCCACTGCTCACAGGCCGTACTCCAAACGGGCAACGTGAGAAACTCTACGAGCAATTTAGACGCGGCGAGATTAAACGAATGGTGGTCAGTAAGGTTGCCAACTTTGCTATAGACCTGCCTGATGCGAACGTTGCGATTCAGGTTTCAGGAACGTTCGGTTCACGGCAAGAAGAGGCGCAACGCTTAGGGCGTATTCTGCGCCCGAAAAGCGATGGTGGGTTAGCATACTTCTATTCTGTTGTCACACGCGATACGCGCGACCAGGAGTTTTCCGCCAATCGTCAGTTGTTCCTCACCGAGCAGGGCTATCGCTATGTCATCGAGGATGCAGAGGCATTGTTAGCGTTGTAATATGCATCTCTATGATAAATGTTGGTAACGAAATGGGATAGTGACGCTCACTGCCACGTTTCGTTACCAACATTCATCACAACTATAGCTTGACATGCACGCTTGATGAGTGATATTTTGGGGAAAGAGACAAATTTTAATAGAACAGAGGATGGCATGGCAAAAAGCTACATCGACGTAACAAGCGAGGATTTCGAGGAAAAAGTTTTACACGCGTCACAGTTGGCGATTGTCAATTTTTCGGCAGAACAGGTGAACGCGAGTCAGATATTAGAACCAGAGTTTGAAGCAATCAGCAAAGAGTATCAAGGAAGAGCCTTGTTTGCCAGGCTGGATGTTACAGGACATGAAGAGATTACCAAGCAGTGGAATATCGAGGGAGTTCCAACGCTTCTCTTTTTTAAGAACGGGCAAGAGATTTATCGTATCAAAGGCATTATGATGCGAGATAAGCTTCGCCGTCAGATAGAAGGTGCGCTCCTAGCGAACTAATAGTGTTATGGAGAGTACTCTTGTTTGTATATTTTTACGTATGTGGAGGTTGAATTGGTCGTGTTGCATGTGTATCCGATTCGTTTAGAAGCGTCATTGCACGAAACTATTTGGGGTGGACGTACATTAGAGCGCGAGAAGTGGAAACAGCTTCCAGATGGCGATGTTGCCATTGGAGAAGCATGGGAAACCGAAATTTCTACCATCGTTCAAAACGGCCCATGTGCAGGAAAAACGCTGAGCACACTTGTTGGCGAATGGGGACCGTCCTTGCTGGGAGAACAGGCAATGGCAATCTTTGGTTCCCGCTTTCCCTTACTTGCAAAATTCATCGACGCGAACGCGAATCTTTCGGTACAAGTACATCCCGAAGACACGTATGCTGCGTTACATGAAGGTGGCAAGCTTGGAAAAACCGAGTTCTGGTATATTCTTGCGGCAGAGCCTGATGCGAAGATTGTCTACGGGTTTAAACATGACACACAGAGAGAGGCTGTACAACACGCAATCGAACAGGTAACGCTAGAAGAACTTCTTCATGAAGAGCCTGTTTCTGCTGGCGACGTTGTGTTTGTACCGGCAGGAACGGTGCACGCGATTTGTTGTGGTGTGCTCCTGTACGAGTTGCAAGAATACTCTGATGTAACATACCGCATGTATGACTACGGACGCCTTACAGCTTCTGGTAAGCCACGCGAGCTACACGTTGAACGTTCTTTGGATGTCTCACACTATACAGCCGCACAACATGTCAAAGCAAAACCAGTCATTTTGACAGGGGGTACTGGCTATGAGGAACGTTGCCTTGTGGCGTGTCGTTATTTTGTAACACGAGAACTTCTGCTAAAAGAGAGCGCAAGTGTGCAAAGAAATACCACTGACAGTTGTATCATTCTTTCGTCGCTCGGTGCTGAGGTACGCGTTCGATATGGAGATGCACTTACACAAAGTGAAATCTTAGCACGTGGGCAAACTATGATTCTACCTGCCGCGTTGGGCACCTATCGTATTGAAGGTAGTGGTGCGCTCCTGTTCTCCTATGTACCAGCAACAGATGATACTGCATTGATGGCATGGCAAAGAGCTAATGCATAAAGAGGAAGTGTTTAAAAGCCAATTTTGGGTTGAACCCTTCGCGGGTTGGAGTTTACGCGGTT
>CAXUIS010000026.1:20039-31604 GCA_964250915.1 uncultured Ktedonobacteraceae bacterium
CATTGAAAAACATATATTTAATAAATTTTATGTTTTCAACACAATTTTTGTTGTTCAACACTTCCTCTTTACTCTTTACGACGTTTTTTACGCTCTTCCTCAAGGTCGGTGATGGTTCCTTCGACAACCTTTGCTTCCTCTTGCTCAGCATCGGGAAAGGTATAGGAGGAAGAAGGACGACGGGTGGAGAAGGTTCGCTGCATCCGACTCACATCAGAGATTGTTTGCGATATGGTTGTGCTAACATTGAGTGCAAACAGAATACCGTACAACGCGCCCCATACTGCTAAACCTACCAGTAAAGTAATAACTCCAGCTACAATACCATTTGTTATGCCGCTTACTTTGGCACTTAAGTAGGTTTCGTATAGAACCATTCCAACAATGGGTAGCCAGAAAAAACGGACAAGAACTTTTAGTAACCAGTGGAGAAACCACCACACGGCTTTCACCGGATCAGAGGGCATATTCCACTGTGGAAAAAGCTCTCTCTTTCGTTTTATATTTCTCATAGCAGCCTCTTTGGTACAGCACTTTCTGTACTCACGCTTATTGTACCAGTGTCTGAGTACGAATGCTAGTACGACCTTTTCGGCTATGGAGAAAGAGTCAGGGTATCATCTCCAGTAGAGGTCTTCAAAAGTTGCCAGGGTGACGAAATATCACGATATGTCTCGAAAGAGATAGGACCGTAGGTTAGCGTATATGGGTTAACCGTGAACGCTTGCACCTTGATATCAAAGGGCCGACTCTGCTTGCCTAACTGCTCTAAGGGTACAAGCAGCGTATCACCAGATTGCATCGCGGTAAAACCACAAAGGCTGCGAGTCTCTGGTTTCGTAGCAGTAGGATTTTCGTATTGAGCGACGTTATACCAGTAAACTTTTTGGTAACTCGGTTGCGCGGTATGCAGAAGACGCCATCGTGCAACAAGCCATGAACTTCCATGAAAAGAAAACGAAGGAGCGTGAGAGTCAAGGAGTTGAAGATTACTGCTAAAGCTCACTCCCCCTGCTTGGTTCTCCATCGGCTGCACAATGTACAGTTTAAATGGCGAACCACTCAGTCGTTTCGGTGTTGTAATTAACGTTGCCGAGGTAAAGTGCCGAACGAGTGCTTCAGTGAATGGACTATACGGCCCAATCAACATAACCGCAGGCCCATTAGCAATACTCGGCAGAACAGCACATCTATTCGAGTCAAATACAGTCGTTGATGTTTGCATTTGTTGACTAAGATAACGCAATGCCGCCTGCGTTGAAGCATCGGAAGAGATATATACATGCTTAAAGTGATGCTGTTGTGCCACCTGATCGGCTTCCTGTAAGGCATTCTGTAACGAGTGCAGATCTGAATAGTAAGGATGCGAAAGTACCATGTCATTAAAGTTGCCACGAACCGCATCAAGTACACCCGCTGTACTTCCAGCAAGCTGTGCAAAAATAAGAAGACATGTAAGAATGTAGAGTACATAGCGTATACTCGTAGTCCACGCTTGCTGCCGTTGTAGCCACTGACTGCTTTTTACTATGAAAATGCCAATCAGGATAAAGGGGCCGGGCATAAGGATAATTATATAGTGGGCATAGAGACCGATAGAATGACGTGTCAAGATAAGAAGAGGCACAATTTGCCAGACGAGTAGCAAAAGCAGACCACAGCGATAGGAGTTAGCCCGAAGTAGAATCAAGAAATTACTGATACGTGACCACCACGTTTTTTTCGTATTATTGTGTGCGGTAGAAGATGGTACAATCGGACGAGACCCGAATACAGAAATTAATGCAATTACAGCTCCACCTATTACCAAAACGGTCATTGTGCCCCGTGTCCATGCAAGTGCTGGAACCAATCTACCAAGCAACGTGTGCTTATCAGGTACATTATCGTAATCATACGGGCTGAGAAAGAGGCGATAAAAGGTCCATGCTTTATTGTCAATAAAAACTGGTTGTTTTGTGACCGCAAGCAGTGTGTGCACATCAATGAAATTGGTGGAGACTTCCCACAAGAGATAGGGGAAGTAAGAAATAAAGAGCGCAACAATTCCCCATACAAGATCACGCCAGCGTAGAGTTTTTGGTGCGAGAAGCAGTGCTACCCCTAAAGGAAAGGCCATCATAACACCAGACGCATGAAGTTGAACAAGAATACCGAGTAAAAAAATTGCTGGAGCCAGCCATCCTTTTTTCCGCTCGACAACACCCCAAAAGAGCGTAAAGAGAAAAAGAATCGTGAGAATAGGCAACAGGTTTTGGTTCCAGATAAAACGCGAGTAGAAAATAGGACGTGCAGCGACAGCATAGAGCAGTGCCGCAATAGTTGCAGTGCTCCGTCCATAGTAGCGACGCACGAATATATACAAGAGCAGGACGGAGAGCGTCATGAGTACGCCAACCATGACTGCACCCCAAAGAGGATTGGCACTAAAGGCGGCAGGCAGCATAAAGAAATAGATGATCGCAGGTGGATTGTAGATATGAATAGAGGCAATATTGCTTGTTGCAACAAGAAGGCCATGACTCACTGCATCGTGAGCCATGCGAAACACGGCAGCCTGATCGTCGTCAAACTCCGTTGTATCAATGCCGTACAACCGTAGCAAGCCAGCAACAACGACTATAAGATATATTTCCCAACTCAAGAGCCAGGAGCGAAGCAAAGCAACAGAGGTAGTGCGTCTCTCTTCCTCAACGACAGATGAGCGGTGCTCGGTTGGAGTGAGACTCATTGTGCCAATGCGCTCCTGACCGCTTCAATTGTTGGCTTGACAACGATTCCGCTTCCTCCTTGTGGCATTCCTGTCTTGCTATCTTTCAATAGGGTGCCAGTAAGGATACCAACGACACGCTCATCATGTTTGATGACGCCACGTTCCACAAGTTTTCGTGCACCAGCCAAGGAAGCGGCCGATGCAGGTTCACAGCCTATCCCCGAACGATCAATAATGGCCTTCGCCGCAAGAATTTCGGCATCGCTTACGAACTCCACGATACCATCGCTTTCCTCAATGACACGACGTGCACGAGTATAGCTAACGGGGTTTCCAATCTTGATCGCTGTCGCCACGGTCTCAGCATGAACTGAAAAACGCTCAGTAAACTTGCCTGTGAAACTGCGATAGAATGGGTTAGCACCCTCTGCCTGAATCGAGGCGATGCGCGGCATATGGCTAATCAGTCCAAGTTGATATGCCTGACGAAATGCCTTACCAATTGCCGAGGTGTTGCCGAGGTTGCCAGCTGGAAGCACAAGCCAATCAGGTGCCTGCCAGTCCAGTTGTTGGAGCAGTTCAAAGCCAATACCCTTTTGACCCTCGACACGAAAAGGGTTCAGCGAGTTAAGCAGATAAATACCCAGTTCGTTGCAAACGCTTTCGACGAGACGCATGGCGTCATCAAAATCACCCTCGATCTGCACCGTTTCTGCGCCATAAGCTAGCGTTTGCGCAAGCTTACCACCAGCAACATTGCCAGCCGGTAGAAAGACGATGCCTCGCATACCAGCCTGCGCCGCATATGAGGCAAGGGAGGCCGAGGTGTTACCTGTTGAGGCACATGCGACTGCTTTCGCGCCCATTATATGTGCCATCGTGACACCTACCGTCATGCCACGGTCTTTGAAACTTCCTGTAGGATTTTCGCCCTCATGCTTGAGAAAAAAGCGGTCTAGTCCAGCGTACACACCAATCTGGCGATGCCCAATGCGACCAGCACCACAATTTTCCATACCCACTGGATACAGTGCAGTATTTCCTTCGGGCCGACTGATAACATAGGAACTGGGCACGGGCAAAATAAGTTCGCGGTATCGCCAGACACCACTTGCATCAAGTAGATGTTTATCAATACTGCTCGCCCAAATAGGTGGACCAGAGATACGTTCGTCGAAGAGTTGACGCCACGCGGCACCAACGGTTGGAAGAGCATCAGTCTCTGTATCGAAAAAAAGAGCATCCTGTGTCCGTCGATTCTGCTGCTCAGGATGAGTGAAAGGTATTTCAACATCAAGCACACCACCGCAATCACAACGATAACGTGGCACAGGAAGAGCGGATGACCCTGCCTCTATCGCGGGATAGAGAGCAAGGCATTCAACACAGCGCAACATTGTAGAAGCAAGTGCCTGCATCACATCACTAGCAGGGGCTTTGGATACCTGGTTATTCTCCTCGCCCGCCCCCTGGCTTGGCTGGAGACCAGTAGAATTGATCACCATGACGTGCGCTTACTTCCTTTCGTATACGACTGCGCGACGGATTGAGAACACGCGCACCATTTTGGTCTGCGCGTAGAATGCGACCTGTTCCTTCGATGCCTGCGGCACGAGCAGCTGTTTCCATTGCGCGCAGTACATCGTTAAAATGAGAGCTAGTAAGGGCAATCAGCGATGAACCACCACCAGAAAGGCTTGCTCCATACGCTCCTGCGGCAATTGCGGCCTGGATAATATCTGGCATCGCAGGAAAGAGTGCTTGACGATAAGGTTGATGCAGACGATCCTGCATAGCCTCACCGATAACCTCGTAGCGTCCCATTTGTAAAGCAGTGAGCAAGAGAGCTACGCGTCCTGTATTAAATGTGACATCAGCCTTTGAGTAACTGGCGGGTAACAGCTTGCGGCCTGCTATCGTATCCATCGGGAATGAAGGCGTGAAAATTACCGCTTTAATCTCGTCGGGGAAGGGTGTTTTAATTGCATGTATCTTCCCCTCCATGCTGGTTGTTGCGACAAGTCCTCCTAGCAGTGCAGGAGCGACATTATCGGGATGATTGCCCGCCTCGGCCTCTACCGCAAGTTCTAGCAGTTCTTCCTTTGGCATAGCAACGCCTTTAAGTCGTAGCCATTCATTTGCTGCAACTAGACCTCCAACCACCGCAGTAGCACTACTACCAAGCCCACAACCAGGCGGAATATTGGTTGCAGTGCGAATGCGTACCGATGGAACAGCAATTTGCATGCGTTCAAAGAGGAGCGCGAACGAGCGGAAGAACAAATTGTCGGCTCCCGTTGAAAGTTCTGACCCCAGCGTGCCTTCTATTTCAATAACAGGCTGTTGGGGATCGCCTTTCCTCTCTTCGACCTCAAAGCGATTATAAAGTTGTAACGCGAGTCCAAGACTGTCAAAGCCGGGACCTAAGTTAGCAGACGTTGCTGGCGTTAAGACAGTAACAGAAGCAGGTAATACCAGTGCCATCGCTAGCTACCTGCCTTTCTGATGCCCTGTGCATGGTGCATCCTTTCCTAAAGTACAACTATTCTACCATGTTTTGTATCAAGACGAACTGTACAGGTACAAAAGTCACATATACGATTATTCGTATGTCGCTAGGGTGTGCTAAAGCAGACCCGTACAGGACTTCCATTTCCCTCCCCACAACTATCGGTAGCTCCTGTACGGGTCTGCTTTAGCACACCCTCCTGATATTTGCTTTCATGAGTCATTACCAAGCCTACTTGCCCATCTACAGCATAAGTCCCTATCGTTAGATACCGGCAGGCGTTTCTATTCCGCTATCAACGATGTAGAGAAGGTCAGCATCAGTGACATGTTTCTTTTTGTCCGCTAGTTTGACGAAGCGGGTGTACGCTGCTTTCAGTTGTTCAGCATTTAATTTGTGACCAAGTTGACGTAAACGGGCATCGAGTCCATGACGACCAGAATGTTTGCCTAATACCATACGAGTGTCCGTCCAGCCAACCGATTGTGGTGTCATAATCTCATATGTGAGACGATTTTTCAACATACCATCCTGGTGAATACCTGCTTCATGCGCGAACGCGTTTGAACCAACAATGGCCTTGTTAGGCTGCACAGGAATACCACTCATACGACTCACAATCTGACTCGTTGCTAGGAGTTCGTTGGCATGAACACGCGTGTCAATATTGCCGAATGAGTCGGGACGAGTGCGCAGAGCCATCACAACCTCTTCGACGGCTGTGTTGCCTGCTCGCTCACCAAGCCCGTTGATGGTGACTTCGATCTGACGTGCTCCTGCTTTGATAGCCGCAAGCGTGTTCGCCGTTGCCATGCCAAGATCGTTATGACAATGTGCGCTCATAATCACATTCTCGATGCCGGGGACACGCTCACGGATATGGCTAAACAACGCACCATATTCATGTGGAAGTGTATAGCCAACTGTATCAGGAATATTTATCGTTGTGGCACCAGCTTGAATCGCAACCTCAAAAACGCGACAGAGATACTCCCAATCGCTTCGCGTAGCATCTTCAGCAGAAAACTCGACAACTGGACAGAGATTGCGCGCATATGTCACCGTTGCGTGGATTTGTTGCAGTGCCTCTTCGCGGCTGAGTCCCAACTTGTGCTTTAAGTGGATTTCCGAGGTTGCGAGAAACACATGAATAACAGGCTGTTCTGCCTCACGTACACCTTCCCAAGCAGCCTCGATATCGCCCACCGATGCACGAGCAAGGCCCGCGACAGCGACGCCACGCACACGTTGCGCGATTTCTTTGACAGCGAGAAGGTCGCCGGGGGATGCGGCTGGGAAACCTGCCTCGATGATGTCCACATTGAGTCGCATAAGTTGCTCGGCAACCTGTAGCTTTTCATCAGTAGTCATCGTGGCTCCTGGCGACTGCTCACCGTCGCGCAGAGTTGTATCAAAAATTTTTACTACAGCAGAATCTCCCATAACGTTTTTTCCTCCTCCGGGATAAGATAGGTAAGTTCGTGTGCATGTAGCAGGGAGACCGCAAGGGTCTCCCTGCTACATGCACATTGCTAAAGTCACTTTGTTGTTTCGGCTTTTACTTCTGGTGTCTCTGTTTTCTTTTGAGTTGGATTCAACCAGGGCATCATAGCTCGCAGTTCGCTACCAACCTTTTCGATCTGATGCTGTGCGCCTTCACGTCGCATTGCCATAAAGCTAGGACGACCAGCCTGATTTTCGAGAATCCAATGTGTAGCGAAGCTACCGTCCTGGATTTCGCGGAGAACCTTTTGCATTTCTGCACGGACATGCTCGTCGATGATGCGTGGGCCGGAAACATAATCACCATATTCGGCGGTATCGCTGATGGAGTAGCGCATGTAGCTCATACCGCCCTGATACATCAGGTCAACGATCAATTTCATCTCATGCATGCACTCGAAATAGGCGAGTTCCGGCTGATAGCCTGCCGCGACAAGCGTCTCGAAGCCTGTGCGAATGAGCGATGTTACCCCGCCACAAAGAACGGCTTGTTCGCCGAACAGATCGGTCTCGGTCTCTTCACCAATGGTTGTACGTAGGACGCCAGCGCGGGTAGAGCCAATGGCGCGTGCATAGGAAAGCGTCATAGCTTCTGCATTGCCCGTTGCATCCTGATGGACAGCCCAAAGCGCGGGTACACCAACACCTTCGACAAAGAGCCGACGCATCATGTGACCAGGACTCTTTGGCGCGACCATCGCCACATCTACACCTGCGGGTGGTACAATCTGCGAATAGTGCAAGCTGAAGCCATGCGCGGTCATCAGCATTTTCCCTGGGGCAAGTCCAGGCTTGATGTCACGCTCAAAGACTTCGCGGTGATTTTGGTCTGGAATGAGTATCATGATAATGTCCGCTTGCTCGGCTGCTGCTGCTGGTGCCATGACGCTCAGACCATCAGCCTCGGCCTTCTCACGGCTCTTGCTGCCTGTAGGCAGGCCAATGACAACATTGCAGCCATTATCATGCATGTTCAATGCATGTGCGTGACCCTGACTACCATAGCCAATGACGGCTACACGTTTCTGCTGAATGAGTTCCAGGTTCGCGTCGGTATCAAGATAAATATGTGCCATATCAATGTTTCCTTTTCAGTATTGTTGTACATAACTTGTCCCTACACATCCCCTCGTGAGATAGCGATGCTGCCTGAGCGTGCAATCTCACGAATACCATATGGTTTCAGATATTCGAGGAATTGCTCGATTTTCTCTGTGCTCGCCACTATTTCTAGTGTAACAGTTTCTTCCGTTCCATTAACGTGCTGTGCACCGAAGTGTTGCCCATGTGCAAGCACCTCTTGTACTTGAGAGCCAGTAGCGTTGACTTTGACCAAGACCAGTTCGCGTATGATAGCCTCTTGTGCGGCTAGATTTGTAACCTGTGTCACGTCAATGATTTTACGGAGTTGCTCAGCAAGATGCTCGACGCCAACCTCAGAATCGTCCACACCGATGGTGATACGCGCTACCTGTGATTGTATGCTACGTCCTAACACTAGAGTTTGCATATTAGCGCGTCTACGGCGTAGCAAGCCAATCACACGATCCACAGAACCAGGACGGTCACGCACAAGCACGATTAATGTATGAGCTTGCTCAGTTCCCTGTGCAGCAGCCATTTGGCCTACACGTCTAATCGTTGTATTTGTCATCTTATGCATTCTCTCCTGTTTCCTCAATCATACTGGTGATTGCTGAGCCAGGAGGGACCATTGGATAGACATTGGCCTCAGCCTCGATCACAAAGTCAATAATGACGGTGCCTTCGGTCTCCATAGCGCGCTGAATGGCACTCTCGACCTCATCACGACGCGTGATACGAATACCAGTGAAACCGTATGCTGCCGCGAGGAGCGTGTAGTCTGGACCAGTCATAGGCGTCTCTGAATAGTTGCGGTCGTTAAAGAACTGCTGCCACTGACGCACCATGCCGAGGTAGCCATTATTCATAATGGCGACTTTCACCGCAACACCTTCTTGACGTAACGTTGCCAGTTCCTGAATGTTCATCTGGATGCCACCATCGCCAGCAACAACCCACACGGGGGCATCTGGCATACCCATCTTGACACCCATCGCGGCAGGTAATGCGAAGCCCATTGTGCCAAGTCCACCAGAGGTGATATGACTGTTCTGGCGCGTCCACTCGTAAAAACGGGCGGTCCACATCTGATTTTGACCAACATCTGAGACGACGATAGCGTTGCCATCGGTAGCGGCGCGAATAGCATTCAAAATGCTCGTTGGGTCTGGATACTCTTCATCGCGCTGAATATGCTGTTGGCGTTCCTGCGTTTGCGCTTGCCAACTCCGAATCTCGCTAAGCCATGCACTATTATCCAGTGGTGTTACAGCCTCAGTCAACGCAGTAAGGGCAATTTTCGCATCTGAGACAATGGGAACAGCTGCAACTTTGACTTTGTGCATCTCAGATGGGTCAATGTCGATATGGATGATGGAAGCGTTAGGGGCGAAGTCAGCGACTTTTCCAGTCACGCGATCATCAAAACGCAGACCAACACCAACAATCAGGTCGGCATCGCCAATGGCACGGTTGACGTGCGCAGGACCATGCATACCAGGCATACCGATATGCTGTGGATGCGTGTCTGGAAACGCACTTAAACCAAGCAGTGTCGTAATCACTGGAATCGAGGTCTTCTCAGCAAAGGCTTGCAGTTCGTCATACGCTTGAGAAAAGATAATGCCATGACCAGCCATGATGAGTGGACGCTTTGCTTGAGCAATAAGTTGTGCGGCTTGTGTGATGAGTTGCTCGGATGGATGAAAGGATGGCTCAATAGCCATCTGTTCTCGTGCCGTCATGCTCGCGGAAGGACGATAGTTCGCCATCTTTTGTAACACATCTTTAGGAACATCGATCAAGACGGGGCCGGGGCGACCACTCTGCGCGACACGAAATGCCTCGTGGACAACATCAGCGATTTCTTCCGTACTGCGAATTAAGAAGTTGTGCTTCGTGATGGGCTGTGTCACGCCGATTACGTCGGTCTCCTGGAACGCATCACGTCCAATGAAGTGACTTGCAACTTGGCCTGTGATGGCAACGATAGGCGTAGAGTCCATAAACGCGGTGGCTAATCCGGTGACAAGGTTTGTCGCACCAGGACCGCTTGTTGCAACACAGACACCAACCTTTCCAGTGGCCCGTGTATAGCCATCGGCTGCGTGCGCTGCCGCTTGTTCGTGACGCACCAGAACGTGGTGCAAGGCTGGATATGAGGTCAGCGCATCGTAGAATGGCATAATTGCGCCACCGGGGTAGCCGAAGAGCAATTCTACCCCTTCACGAACAAGAGCTTCACAAAGAATAGCGCTTCCTGACAGTTCGCGCTCGTCATGCTGGTCGTACTGGTTGTTTGTCTGTGCTGTTATTTCAGTGCCCTGTTGTATGAATTTTGCTGCGATTGCCATAATTGCTTTAATCCTCCAGAGTATCAATCAGATAATAAAAAAAGAGAACCTCCCGCTAATGGGAGGTCCTCGTGAGGATACCTTCTTCGGATGGGGGGCGTCGTTGCTCCCGTTAATCTCCCTGTGTTATGCGCGTGGTGAGTGTGGCTAGCCGTACCATGTTCTTTGTTTGCCCTACCAGACCTTGAAGACTAATCGGTCTGGTAAGGCATGTAAGGAGGAGAAGGCTAATCACTACCACAAGGCTTACAAGGAGAAGGGTTACTACCAGGAGTACGACTACAAATAAAGAAACCGACGCTACCGCGCCGGTTCCGAGAATAAGCATACTTGCAGTCGCCATGTGCATTGTGTACATTGCAGGCATAGAGGATTGTGAAAAAGGCATACCTTGAGCGCAACTACGACAAGCAGTCGTTGCTGTTTGTGTTGTACTCATTGCTGCTGACATTCTTCAACTCCATATACTGCAATACGTTATGTGTCGTTTTCTGTAACGCCCTGCTACAAGTGCTACAACGGCATCTTCGCCGGAACACATTGTAGTAGCCGTTTGTTAGTTCCGAGCATACACTACTCAACGGATGCTTGTCAAGCCTAAATAAAGATACATTATTGATATTGGAGAAAGCTCACACGGCCTATCATAGAGATATGTGCATTTTTTACATAACACGGATAGACGTTTCGACGTATTGCGTGAGATGGTCGGCGGCTCGTCGCATATGGATAGTATCACCATACAATTTACTCAGCATTATTGCCCCTTCTAGCATAGAGATGAAGAGAGTGGCAACAACATCCGCATCTATATCAGGACGCACTTCTTGCTTTGCGATGCCCTTCGCGATAATACGATGAAATGTATCCTGCCAGAAGTCCATCGCGTTGGCGGCACGCGCTTTAAGGGCTGGTTGCGCATCATCAGCTTCAATTGCGGTATTGAGGATAGGACACCCTCCCTCAACTGGTGGGTCTTCCACCATACTTTTGAAGACCTCGATGAGAGCTAGCAAACGCTCAATAGCATGCTTTTTGTCTTGTAGGGCGGATTGCACTCGTTGCTGAACCAGACCATACGCGTAATCAAACGCCTCTAACGCAAGCTGCTCTTTGCTACTAAAGTGATTGTAAATTCCACCCTTCTCTAAGCCTGTTTCATGCATGATGTCAGCGAGCGAGGAGCCGAAGTAGCCTTGCCGACTAAACAGTTGCGCCGCCCGTTCGAGAATTCTTTCGCGTGTCTGTGTGCCTTTACTCATCTGTACTCCTCCTCATAATTCAGACCAATTGGTTTGCATTAGTATAGTAAGCAAAGTTATATGTGTCAAGTTACGAATTGACATACCCAGGGCAATCGCATCTAAATTTTGAGGAGGTGATAGAATAAGAACCAACCCTAA
>CAXUIS010000027.1:0-3762 GCA_964250915.1 uncultured Ktedonobacteraceae bacterium
ACACCATATATAGTAGGGTAGCCCCTTGTGGGCATCCGTCGCATTCTCAAATGAATTTTTTAAACTGCATTATTTTATCTGTTACTTGCTTGCCCACAGGATGCCACGTTGCATAATTTCAAGAGCTTCAGGGACATCGAAGTCACGCCTCACGTGACCTAATGAAGAGTAGAAAACGTGCCCCTGTCCCCAGCGTTTTTTCCATACGACGGGCATCACGCAGCCTGCAATCCATGGCGCATACTCGCCACTAAATGTGGTTGTTGCTAGTACTTCATTAAGAGGGTCAACGTGCATGTAGTATTGTTCGGAATGCATGCGAAAGTCGTGTAGTCCCGCCGTGATGGGGTCATCGGTGTTCGTAATATGCACATCATAGTCGATGATATTGCCGGGGTGCGCGACCCATTGACCTCCAACCATAAACTGATATTCCGTGCTGTTGCGGAACGAGTCTCCCATGCAGCCGTGCCAGCCAGCGATGCCTGCACCATTCTTGACTGCATTGAGCAATCCCTTTTCTTGTTCAGGCGTGAGAGTATCCATTGTCCAGATGGGAACGATTATGTCAACGGAAGACAATTTGGACTCGTCAAGGTAGGTGTCTAAGGTATGCGATACCTCGACATCATAGTCGTGTTCGCGCAAGAATGGGGCGAAGAGGTTCGCCCCTTGCTCTGGCTCATGGCCTTCCCAACCACCCCAGACGATCAGTGCCGATTTTTTCACATTTATACTCCCCGTTTATGGTCGATATTTCTTCATTATACGTTGCAGGTCATCGAGTGGTAACGCATAGACGGCTCGACCTTGCCAGCCAACCATCGTCTCAGCAGTAGTCAATGCATTCAGAATAGCCTCTTCTACGGCTTCCGCCACACCTTCAAAGAAGCTATCCAAGTGATCGTGAGGTATCATTTTGAGGTCATAAGGTCCAGCGGGGGCGGGAGCTGGAAGATGATTGCCTGTTGCAAAGGCGAGAAAGATATCACCACTGCCGTTGCTTCCTATACTTCCCACGCGAGACAAGCCTACGGTTGCACGTTTCGCAAGGCGTTTACACTGAATAGGCAACAGTGGGGCATCGGTTGCAATGACGACTATGATTGAGCCATCGGTTGCCTTTTCAAGCCACGGACTGGGAACACGTTCAAAGCCAAGTTCACGACCAACGGGTACACCGTCTACGCGTAAGAGTGGACGAGACCCGTAGTTCGTTTGTACAAGGACACCAACGGTATAGCGACCACTTGCTGCGTCCACAAGCCGTGAAGATGTACCTATGCCACCTTTGAACTCATGACAGATCATGCCTGTACCACCACCAACATTGCCTTCCGCAACTGAGCCAGTTTTGGCGGCTTTCAAGGCTTCGTGGGCATGCTCTTTTGTAACCTGAAATGCGGCGATGTCATTGAGCCAGCCATCCCACGTTTCGGCGGCGATAGGCAGAGAGCCGTCCCAACTACTTGCTATCGAAGCTGAAACATGACCATGTTTCGCTTGTTCTGTAGGGTAGGCGGCGATAGCATCGCGCACAACGCCAACCGAGTTTGTATTGGTGATGCCAATGGGCGTATGCATCATACCCGCTTCTTCTATCCAAGCCAAACCTGTCATTTCACCACATCCATTAAATATAAAGGTGCCTGCAAAGGCTGCATCAGCCCAGATATTTCCGTTGCGTGGTACAATCATGGTGACACCAGTACGTGCCACATGTGGTGTGTCATGAATAAGAGTGTACTGCCCGACAAGCACCCCTTCTACATCAGTAATGGCGTTATCGGGTCCAGTGGGAAGATGTCCAATAGATATGCCGAGGTCGCGTAGCCTTGCGCGCGCCATAATGTTTTCCTCCATTTCAAAAGTATGACCGCTATAAAACAGTTTTTGCTCAGTATACACGAAAAGAGAAGAAAGAGTACCATTTTCCCTCCTTCCTCTTCTCAGATGTGCTAGTATAGACAGAACAGAACATCTCTATAATAAGGGTGTGATAATATGCCGTGTGTAAAGAAAAAGTAAATATATTTATTTATAGATATTGCAAGAAGTTTAGACCTTTATGAGAAAAAGTAGTATGTTTGTCTATAGATATTCCAAGAAGTTTAAACGCTCATGAGAAAATGTGATCCATTCTCAGCAATCCATCGTAGTAAGGGTCAAGAAGACAGAATGGAGCGTCCACTATGACCTGTACCGAATTAGAAGAGTTATTGGGTGCGTATGTGCTCGATGCTGTTACATCCGAAGAACGGGTGGCTGTCGAAACTCATATCTCTGAATGTCCACGTTGCATACAACTCTTACAAGAGATGCGTGCTGCGGTGGATTTTCTGCCACTTGCCGCGCCACAGGTAGAACCCGCACCTCAATTGAAAGGACGTATTCTGTCTGCAGTACAAGCTGTTGCCAATGCATCCTCGCAATCTACACAAAATGTGCCCGCAATACGGTCCTTACGGGCATTACCATCACGAACGTCAGAGCAGGAGAGACCAACGGCACCAATGCCGACGCCAATACCAACTCCAATGCGTCGTCGCCCAGCTGCACGACAATGGGTGATGCCGCTCGTCGCCGCGGCAGCCGTGTTGTTCGTGATGCTTACAGGAGGTCTTACTGCCTGGAACATTTCGCTGCAACATCAGGTTGCACATTTACAATCTAACGCGACTTCGTTGCAACATCAGGTTGCAAGTCTACAGTCTAATGCGGTCACAACAACGACGTATGCAATTACGGGAACGAAGAATGCACCAGGAGTCACAGGAGAGGCGAAACATATTGTCGGCAATGGCGTCGATGTTACTGTAATGACTCTACGTGGCTTACCTGCGTTGCAAGGCCAAGAAGTCTTTCAAGGTTGGGAGATTCAGGGAACACAAACGAAAAGTGTTGGCTTGCTGAATACGCAACCAGATGGAATAGCCACAATTAACATACCTGGCGATGTGAAAGGCAATGATGCTGTCGCAGTAAGCGTAGAAAAAGGTCCAACTGCAACACCCAATGCTCCAAAGGGTAAGGTATTGGCAGAAGGCAAAATTGTATAAGTTCATAAGTAAAAAAAGGTCTCACAACAGTGCTGTGAGACCTTTTTTATTGTTAAATATATCAAGCGTGCATACGGCGTTTTATGGCAAAGAGTATGCTATAAAACAAAATTGTTCCTAGCAGAGAGCTTCCTAGAATAAGCCATATATGCTGTAGTAGCAAAGAAAGAACACTACTTCCTGTAATGAGGCCAATACTATTGCTGGTGGTACAATTCGGGATCCAACCAGGCTGTGAACCGGAGGACGGAGTGCTTTGTACCATCGGTGTTGCTGTTGGAAGTATGGGTGTACTTGTATCTATAGGTCCACCGCCGCCATCAAAATGCTTCAGAGAAACACTTGGAGTTCCGTGGCCTTGATACGGTGTTGGAGATGGAGTGTGCCGTATTGAAGTATTTGCGTAGAGCGCAGACTCCTGGCTCGTTGCACCAGAAGGTGTGGCAATGCAAGGCGTCGTCGTCGTTGCGATTGGTGTTGGCTGTATTGTTGCCACGGTTGGTGTTGACTGTGGTGTTGTCGCTACAGTTGGTGTTGATTGTGGTATTGTCGTCGCGCTAGGCGTTAGTTGTGTTCCAACAACAACACTTACTGTAGGGGTTATATCGGGCACAACGGTGTTCCCAAAAGTAGGAACAGTGGGGTTTACTTGCCCTGATGACGTTTGCTGACGTTGAGGTTCTACTGACCTGTTCATTATAAC
>CAXUIS010000027.1:3862-31536 GCA_964250915.1 uncultured Ktedonobacteraceae bacterium
CCTGTTCATTATAACAAAAAGTAGGGATATACCAATACACATGAGAAAAAAAGTGAGGATGACCTGCCTTGCTCTTTTTCTACGGTCCTGATTCCAAAAAGCCATAAGTGTGTCTATCATCTTCTGTCCTATCCTATCCTGTGTGCCGTGCAACGGGTGTAATGAATGAAACCCCTACAGTTGTTTTTCATTCAGCGACCTCAACTGGACGGTTAAGCAATGAGAGAGGAAGTGTTTCGATATCTTCCAGTTCGACGACTTGCTTGCTAGGCCGTATACCTGTTGCTTGCCTGCTGTAAGCAGCATGTCTTGGTTGCGTTGTACGTGCAGAGTAGGTGTGTTGTAGCGTTGGTTTATAAGCTGGTTGTTGCGGAGTATGTCCAGCACTTTGGGCTGTCTGATGTTGAAATTGACGTAGGATGTTATCGAGATAAAGAGCACATTCAAGCGGACGACTCATCTCAAAGACATGTCGCTTCGACCAGTGGTCAGCGGAGAAGACGATAGCGTTGCGCAAACGCGATACATGCGTCAGGCGCGTATAGTCAAGAACAATCTGGCCTGTTCTGCCTATGTAGATCATGCGTTTACTTGTGAGAATGAGTCTGCCGTGATCTGCCGCAGTATAGCTAAAGTGTGTTTGTTGACCCTGTGCTATGACTGATGTCTCATTAGAGAGGGTAGCATTAGTACAATAGTGCGCTGTCTCTTCTGGAAGTAGACGTAATGGAACTGCTACTGACGGTAGTGTATCGGCATCCGCTTGGTGTGCAAGTTCTTGTACATCGAAGCCGTACTTGCGTATTGAGCGGTTTGCTTTAGTTGGCTGTTGCTCACGCGTATATACGACATGCTGCTCAAGGTCTTGTAACCAAGAAGGTGCTTCGATTGGAGCAGTTGCGGCTTGCGTATATTCTTGTATAGTTCTCTCGGCTGGGCTAGATGTTCGGAAGAGCGGGCGTACAGGGGAAGAGACAGTTTCTAGTCTCTCAGTTGTTAACGTTGTTGGTACGCTGGTGCGTATAGGTTGTGACTCTTGACGATCACGACTCCAACGTAAACGCGAGGTAACGTGAGTTGTGTCGTTACAATAGGTGTCTAAATAAGACACAATGCTTTTGGCGTTCTCTACCGCGGCAATACCACGTAGGATTACATCCTCTTTACGGAAACGCAATTCGAGGCGTACCGAGGGAATGTTTAGAACGGCGCGGTAGATGGCACGCACATGCACCAGATCATCAAGTGCATATATAGTTCCGTCTACATCAATACGGTTGGAATAGAGGACACAAGTACGTTTCCAACCATAGCTACAGGTTACAAGAGGTTTGTTCGAGACGCTTTCACGTCCGGCTTCGCTTCGACTATCAGTAGGGAATTGCATATGTTGCATTCATCCTCCCATCCTCCACACGTTGTTTATGATAGATATATGATCCCTTTACCGTTCCTACGAATAAAAACGACGGCACATGAGGGGAGTAACGTCTATTGATACATCCATGAATATAGATTTTTTAACGATATAAATGGAAGAAATGCGTGAGTGCGGTACTTGCACTCACGCATTTCTTCCATTTACACCATTATTTTTTGATTTTGCGGAGGAAGAGTTTGCCCATTAGTTGCCAGATGCTGGGCCATAGTTGCTCGGCGTCTTGCAGTTCGTTAGGGTGTGGGGCCTGATAAGGCGCGGCCCAACGGTCACGGACAAAGAGGTCAGTGAGGCGACGGAAGGTGCTTTCACCCTGCGGAACCTGACGAATCAATACATTGCTGTACTCGTAGGGTGTCTGCCATGTTTTGGGACCGAGGCCCACAAAGCGTGCGAGATAACAGACGCGCCAGTACATACCGGCGATAAAAGTACTGTTCTCGTATAAACTACGCCACCAGTAGCGGCCGAGTGCGACGAAAAAGAAGAGCAACGAAAGTACTAATACCGTCATAGAGAGACCAATCAGCACAGAGGTGTTGATCGGGTGGAAAGAAGACGTGAGTGTCTTCCGTGGCGGAGTTATCGGCTTCTTAGGATGAGTTGGGGTTGGTGTCTTGCCAGGAGGGATGACTGCGCCAGGTTTTGTTGCCACAGGTGTTAGAGTTGGCGGTGGCGTCGGCTTTGCACTCTTGACAATAGTGGGCGCAAAGCCAGGAGTTGGGTCAAAGCTGACCCAGCCATAGGTTGGAAGATACGCTTGTACCCAACTATGAGCGTCGTCACCCTGCACTACCCATACTTTACGGAGAGTGTCAAAGTGTCCATGACTGAAGCCGCTAACGACGCGGGTAGGGATGCCTAATTGCCGTGCCATAATGCTCATCGCGCTGGCATAGTAGGTACAATAGCCTTTGCGTGTTTGTAGTAGCCAGTCAACGGCATCAACATTGTTTGGAACCGGCGTATTATCCAGCGAGTATGTAAACTGGTTCTGATCGCTCAAGTGCGTTTCAAGCATTTTAAGGGCTGTGTAGCTATTCGTAGCACCATTCACCCATTGTTTTAATGTTGTTAGTTCGTTTGATGATAGGTCTTTTGGATACTGTGTGTAGGCAGCTTGTAACGCGGCATAGTTACTATTTTTGCTCCAAAAGTCAGTATTATCAGTAGGTAATGGTACATCTTTATAGTATGGTGAATCTTCCGTGACTGCAGGAGGTACAACTGATGTCACCTTATAGTGTTCACCAACGACTAGAGGACTTCTCTGCGTCCATGTTACCGTCGTACCATCTGTCACACCATTGGAGACACCATCACTATACACGGCTGTATCAACATCAAAGGTTACGGGTTGTGCTGGCCCAAAAATATATTGCTTTGTACTCTGCGGCGGTTGCACAATTGTCACATTTGTCTGCACCTGAACAGTGTCATTCCGTGTTATATCTAGTGGCAACGATGCATTAGCGGTATAGCCATGACTCCCACTGATGTTCAGCGTCGAGGACCAAGTATGACCATCAAAGGTGTTGTAGGTGAAACCTTCGAGGTTTTGTGGCCCATTCGTAGAACTTGTGTAGTTGAGAATCTCGCCACTCGGTAAGTGAACACTACCGGAGATGGTCAGTTGGTCGCCAAAGAAATTTGTAGGCGATTGATATGGCTGTACAATTGAACCCGGATTTTGCAGCGAAACGTGCCCATTAAGAATATTTGTCCAGGCGTTGTTGAGATGATCCCAAAACACTTTACCACTCTGCGATTGATCGACGATGGGAAGTGCGGGACTAAGCAGGATAACGGCAAGTGTCAAGACAGACGCGACTTGCATACAGCGTGCGGTGATACTGCGCATCCACGAATGATCAGTGTGCAAACCCTCACGTCTCCATTGCATAATTTGTGCTGTGAGATGAGTACGCGCGATCAGCAACAGCAGGGCGCACAGCAGTACAACGAAGAGGAGTAGCAGGTCTTGCTTTACATAATTGAGATTCACAAGCATGATAGAGCAATAGACAAAGGCGACCAGCCAGGGAAGATGTGCGCGATAGATCAGCCAACTGCCGAAGTAACCAAGAAAGAAGCAGAGGAAAGAGAGGTAAAAAAAGAATACTATCTCCTCACCATTGGGCATCATTGTAGCACCGAGACCCCCGGTGATGACAGCGCGTAAGTCACCGAGCAAGACAAGCCAGGAGACGTGGAACGCGATAAAGCTTGTCAGCCAGACCGAGAGCCAATGACCGAGCAGGCATGCGCCGAGGTGTAGAAGCGATTGTGGCATGCGTGGCGTCTTGGCTACCACAAGTCCTGTCAGCAAACCAATAAGAGGGCTTCCCAGTAAGACGATACTGTGATCGACCCAGTTGGCGGCGATCACAGATAGGGTAACGCTATAGACCGCGATGGCTAATAACAGTAGCACAAACCAGCCTTCTGCTGGAGCTAGAGCGAATTGCGCTGGTGAAGACGCCTGCTTTATATGTTGAGATGTCAATTTATTAATAGGGTAAGAAGAAGGCTGCATGCCTTCTTGTTGAGACAAACGATTGGGATTAGCAACACTCGACCGCATCAAGCACTCCTCTAGGTACAACAACCACATTGCCATCTAAGTATATCTCGTATTATAGAGAAAAACACGGTATCTGCACAGAGGTAGTACAAATCTCTGTATAGATACTTAGATGAATGAGTTTCATCAGGGTATGTATACAAAAAGGAACGTTTGAGGTACATCAATTGTAGGGGAAGAGGCTCCCGCTTGCTACGTACTCATGTACGTAGACACGCAAATGGAGCCTCTATGAAAGGGGGGGAAGGGGAATATTCAGGTGCGGAACAACACCTGTTGGTGGAGGGATAACGAGTACGGGGACAACAATCAAAGAGGGGGAAAAGCCCTCAAGCCGTAGGTCATGGCTTAGGCTGTTCATCGTGTTAGCCGCTTGCTTGCTACATCATGAGTATAGTTGACATAACATGAAATGTCAAGAGTAAGCCCTAGCATATTGGTACTATGTCATGGTTAAGGTTTCATGTGTGCTCTACTAGCTTGCTCACGCCTGTAGATACGTGCAGGACTTAGGCTACAAGAGTTAGTGACATGACCCGTACCGTTTTGGTTGTTGAGCTGGACACAACTGTTTGAGTAGTATGTTGTACGGAAAGTGGGCGGCGTATCTGCACATCGCTGACATGATCTGCTGGCTCTATGAGTGGGAGTACTTTCTTGGCCTCGCGAATGTAGTCAGTCGAGTTGTAGAACGGATAGATATCGCTGGTCACGTCCAAAAACACGTAATCCGCGCTTGTATCAGCATAGGAAAAAGATAGATATCGGTACGATGACTCATATGGGGTACGAGTGATGATTGTGCGGACAGCGAGGCTTGTGGGGGAATCTGTCGCAAAAATGCCTGTGCAAGGGCAACATGGGCAGTTTTTTGAGGCCACATAAAGCCCGGCGAAAGGGGCAAGTTCTCAGACACAGCATCCGCACGAACAGTGGCAAACAGGAGTGCAGCAAGTGCTACAACTCCTGTCGCCCACCCAAATGCACGTGTTCGAGGCAGTGGTTCAGGTTTTGGATACAAAACCGTACTGACAAAAGACGTGGAGCGTCGAGAAAGCTGTCGAGTCCAATGGAATGCGTTCATATGCCTATCCCTTCTAAGAAGCGTTCCGTGTAGTATACATACTTTGCTTAGAAGTACAAGCACAACAAGACTTTCTAGCTTTGAATAACTGCTCTATTCTCGGTCAGCGATGAGGGAGCCTACTCGGTCTCCCAAGCTTGGATCTCTCACGCTGAGAATGATGGCGTAGATGACCGCAAGGACAACGACTCCCAGACTGATCCAGGGAAAATAGTTAAAGGGAGCAGGTTGTCCTGGCTGCACGAGTGCCCAGAGAGGGAAACCGATAGCAAACACTCCTAAGAGTGGTAAGACCAAGTGTTTGAGCCAGGAAAATTGTTCGCGGAGATTTCGCCAGTAGTAGACGGGCAAGGCTAGGTTTGAAACAAGATAGACCAGTGCTATCAGAATCGTCCCTAGCGTCGCAATCTCTCCGAAGAAGACAACAGGGTCTACTGTCCATCCGAAGATGTACACGATAGCCAAACTCACTCCAAAGAAGACCAGGAAGCTTACCCAGGGGGTATGACGCTGAGACAATCTTGCTAATGAGGAAGGTAAAAGTCCTTCACGAGCAGCATTAAAGATCAGGCGGGATTGCGAGTTTGAACCCGCAATCATGGAACTCATGATTGATGTGAAGCCAGCGATATAGGCTAGAAAGGCCAGGACGCCGGATATCTTCTGAGCCGCATCAATGAACGGGACGAGTGGTTTTGCCAGGGCCGCGGCATTGTAGTTATAGGCAACAACGGTGGCGTACATAAATAGGACGTAACTCACCGTCATGAGCAGGATACTTGAATAGATGGCTCTGGGGACGTTGCGTCGCGGCTCACTCGTTTCCTCAGCGAGTGATGCAGAGTTCTCCCAGCCAACGAAGAGGTAGACCGCTATTGGAAACGCTAAACCCAGACCTGCTATCCCACCGATGTTGGCAGGATTGAAGGGCGCAAGGGAAAGGTGTGTTGCATTGGTAGCCAGCTCAATACACGAAACCAGGACCAGGACGATCATCTCCAAAAGGAAGAAGTATCCTGCCAAGCGGGTAGAAAGGTGGACGCCTCTCACCATGAGGAAAAAGGCTATCACGACAAAGAGCAGAGTAAGTATCTGCCAGGGTATATTGATCCCAACATACTTTTGCAGAATGATCTGCGTCCATCCACCAGAGATGTCGAGTACCGAGGAGATAGCCACAATATATCCAATGCTGATCACAATGGTGGTTGACACTGCCATGACGGGTCCGAAGGTCTTTCCAATGAAGGTAATAAACGAGCCAGTTGACGGGAGTACACGGGAGAATTCGGCGAGAGTATTGCCGAGAAGCGCAATGGCGATAGCTGCTAAGATGATGACGAGAGGTGAACCAATGCCAGCTGTTCCTGCGAGCAAAGCAGAACTAAAAAAGAAGCTCATCGCGGGCGCGATGTTTGCCATTGTCGAAGTGGCAATATCAACCAGCTTCAGTGCCCCTCGCTCAAGTTGCGGAGCCGCGAGGCCGGGCAATTTCCCTTCGCCTGGTACTGTGGGTTCTAATTCCTCTGGTACATGCATTATTCGTTTCCTCTTTTCTCGCTATCCCTGTGAAACCGTAGGGGTAGCTGCTCAATAACGCTACTTTTGGAGGTTTTAGTAGGGGTATCTAGGGTTCTCTTACGTGCTCCTCCTTCTGCTGCCAAGGGCGGCACGAGTGACTGACTACATAGTGACGTTGTACATACACGAAAGAAGCTGCTTCCAAAGGATATATAAGTATAGCACGCGAAACTGATGACAAGCAGCCCCAACCATGAAGTAAATCGCTTGACGCAGGCTGAGCCAACAGTGGTGTCTACTGGTACGTGTATGGTCAGGAGTGCAAAATTCCAGCTTGTAGCACGATCATCACACCTAGAAGGAGGATGAGCAGAATTGCGAGTGCAACCAGGAGGAAGAGGCTACGTCTCCAAAAATGTAGAGCGAGAGGTCGATTTGACTTGGAAGAGGGTATTTCATCTGCTCGTTCCTGCTCGTTGTGAGCAGAACTGGTTGTTGGAAGAAGGAGAGGTGGAGGCACGGACGGTGGAACGGCTTGTGTCGTGATCCCGTGCCAAAACGTCTCAAGTGTAGCGAAGCGATCCTCGCTCTTGAGAGATAAGGCGCGTCCAATGGCGTGAGAGACTGCGACAGGCACTGTCGGAGTGAGTTGAATAACTGGCTTGAGCGGATCTCGCTCTGGACTCATGACGCGGGAGACTGCGCTGGGAGGAGCACTACCTGTCAACAGCGTATAGAGCGTGGCGGCGAGTCCATATGTATCCGTCTGTGGACTCGTTCCTCCCGTGTATTGTTCGGGGGCTGCATAGCGCGAGGAGCCTTGAAACAAAACCGTCGCAGTTCCAGCAACAAAGGGCTTGGCAGTACCGAAATCGACGAGAACTGCCTCATGCGCTCCAACTGGAACAATAATATTGCTCGGTTTGATATCGCGGTGCAGAATCGGTGGCTCTTGTCGGTGCAGGTACATGAGCGCATCGGCGATGGGGGCCAAGAGTGTGAGCACTAACGAGAGAGGCAGGCGTTGGTCCGATTGCTCTTGGCGTAGCACGTCCAGGTTCTGTCCTCGAATGTAGTCCATGAGGAGATAACTTCGCTTCAGAGACTCATGTTCAAAAATGCGGTAGACACGGGGCAAAGCTGGATGATGAAGGTGCTGGAGGATTTGCCCCTCAAAGAGAAAGTGCTCTCGCTCTTGCTGAGTGGGAGTAATGCTCTCTTTAAGGGCAAAATGCGCTTGAGCACCGACCTTTTGCCTCACTAAGTAGACGGCTCCACTCTCCCCTGTGCCCAGCACTGCTTCGACCACGTAGTGGTCTCCATGAGGGTCGCGGACAATCACTCCTATCGGTAACGTCATTTTTGCATACGTCATAGTTTACCTCGTCACGTGATGAAACGCTAGCTTTTTTCTGTGAGACATCTCTTTGTACTAACGCACATTCAAAGGCGAATCGGTGTATTGTTCTTCTCTTCACCTGTCAGTACAACGAAAAAGTGCTAGAGTGCAATCACCTGAAAACTGCGTATCTCAAGCTGTGTCCCGTAGCTTTTGAGACCAACGTGTCCACCTGTGCGATAGCGGCTATCATGTGTCTCAGCGAGAGGATGCCCATCAACAAAGAACGTGAGGAGAGAGCCTTTGACTTCAAAGCGATAGCTGTGCCAAATTGTACCGGGGTTGAACGGCACCGTTGCTAGAATAGCATTATCCGCTTGGAGTCGTATTTTCTGATCGCAGACCGCTGCTTTGTAGCCATGCCAACCATCGGGCGTCGATATTCCTCGAAGTGCTATATCGAAACACGGCCAACCAGCTATCACATGTACTCTCGTCTCTACCGCATAATTTGAGGTAGTGGTCATCGTATAGGGAGCGAGAATGGTTGGGTCCGGTTGCTCACTATAGGATGACCCATCGTTAACAAGCTCATTGTTCGCCACCGTCCAATCGGGTGATCCCTTGCCAGACCAGCCTTTGGACCAATCTGCTTGGTAGACCACTCCGACTGTCCGTGTAGGAGTGACAGTCGGGAGAGGCGTCAACGTTGGTGTTGGTACTGGTGTGGGAGTTGTGTGCTGACTTCCTCCACCAGTCCTCCTCACTTGCGTATTTCCATTGTGGGAAGCAAGGATGAGCCTCCCCACAAATGTACCAAGCAAGAACAGGAGAATAAGAAGAACGGGCATGAGCACAAGTCGTCCCTTCTTTCCCCATACCTTACTTTTCCCTCGTTCTGATGGTGCAGATGACTCAGATGCTCTTTGGAGACGAGGGCCTGCGGGAACGCTTGCATAGAACTGTTCTAATGGAGCGTCTTGTACGCTCAAGACAGGCACTTGCGGAGCGGAGATGGATTCGGCTGGAACAAGAGAAAGTCCTTGACTCTCGGCGTATGCTTGTTCAAAGGCAGTGGCGAATGCGGAAACACTTTTGAAATGCTGCTGAGGATTTCTCCTGAGAGCCGTCTGTACAACATCTGCAACGAGTGGAGGGAGCGTTGCAAGATGCTCTCGTAGTGAGGCAGGCGGAGCATCTCCGTGTTGATTTTCTATTTCAGATGCAGCAAGGTGCTGACCTGTCAGCCATTCATAGACGACACTGGCGAATGCATATTGATCACTCATAGGGCTTGCTTCATCCCACATCTGCTCTGGGGCAAGAACGTCTTCTGCCTTCTCTTGAGCAGAAGCATGTGAGAGGATGACCGGAAGAGCAAAATTAGTCAGGACAACGTTCCCGTTTCGCTCAAGAAACATATTTTCTGGCTTGATATTCTGATGGACAACATTTCTTGCATGAGCATAGGAAAGAGCGGCGGCAAGTTGTTTGACAAAAGGAAGAACCTGTGAAACAGAGAGCCGTGAGCCGAGTGGATAACGCTGATGAAGTGTTTCATCGGGGACATAGGCCATGACGAGAAAACAAAGAGCGTCCTCTACACCATAATCAAGTAGAGGTACGATATTAGGATGTGTGAGATGAGCGAGAGTCTGTGCTTGTGAAAGAAAAAGATTCTGATCATGAGGCGAGAGCAATGTAGGAAACACTTTTAATACAACCTGAGTCAAAGACTCAGGTTGTTGAGCGAGATAGACATCTTCTAAACAGTTGTTGCTTAGCGTACGCAGCACGCGGTAATTTCTAACCACTTGCCCGGCGCGATCATCTGCATGCATTGGCTGTTCCTTTGCATATCGTAGGTAGCTATGCTCTCTTTGTTGATACGCATGTTTCGCGGGAGAAGTTTCGCTGTCCAAAGACAAGAAGAGGTCTACTATGTGTATTCTGGATGAGTTAGTGCAGAGTCATTCAAACAAGTGTGTTTATCAAGAGTTAAAATACCCTGGCTCAACCTTCTCGGCAACATCGTTCAGAAAGTCTCTCCAAGTTGAGATCAGAAGTTGTTTCTGCATGCTATCTTTTGATGCTTCCCTTTACCGAATACCTTTGATTGGCTGCACAAGTATGGCAGCGAATACGGCTAGAATACCTGCCATGACGAAGAGCATGGTATACGCTTGCGCCTTCTCAAGTCCTAAGCTCGTGATGAAGAAGGCGGCAACAATGGGCGCGATCAGGATGCCCAAATTTCCTGAAATGGTGATGAAGGCAAGGTCTCTGGCCCGATGTTCTTGATGTGGGAGCACGAGTGTGGCGAGTGCCGCATCAACAGCGAGATAGGCACCAAAGCCGAGACCCTGAAAAGCTGCGGAGATAAGTGCTGCCGTCCAGGTATGCGCGATTGCCAGAGTAAGCAGACCTATGCCAATCAAGGCACTCGACACCATCACGACGACCTTACGGTTATGAATGCGGTCAGAAATAATACCACCGAGGATTGTCGCGACGACAAGCCCGACCACTGAGATGATCTGGAGCGTGCCCACCCCCTGCACTGCATTCTGACCAGGGAACAGTTGCTCGTAATGAACGATATCGCGGAGATAGAAAAGTAGGTAAGTGGTGCCAATATTGAAGCCCAGGATAAGCAAAAAGCGCGTGACACAGACAAAACCAAAGTTCGAGTACAGCCGAACGTCAATACCGAAGCGGCGTTGAGTTTCGCCTTTGTAAGAAGACCGCTCTTGTATTGGTGGCAACGAGGTATCGCGCAGGAGCAAGCCATACGGAATCAGAATCACGACCGCTGGTACGATTAATAGATAGTAGGCGGAAGCGAGTGCGCCACCTGTTCGTGCAATCACTATTGGAACGAGGAGAGCATTGAGAATTAGGCTCACAGGAGTGGCTAAGCCTACCCAGCCAGAAACAGTGCCACGTTGCTGTTCAGGCACATGATCGGGGATAATTGCGGTGAGAATGACACCCAATGTGCCGTTTGTGATCCCGGCAAGGATCACACCTATCGTGAACATTACTACTGACCTTGCCTGTGCCAACACGACAAGCGTTATGACAGCCAACACCACCGAGAGCAGTATCCATGGTCGCCGTCTGCCGAGGCGAGAGCGCGTGCGATCAGAGAGGACGCCAACGAGGGGCACAACGACTAGCCCAACAAGCGAACTGGCAGTTAGCACGATGGTCAGGAGTACCTCTTTGTGGCTCGCATCGATGTTCGTCGCTTGTTGTGGAAACAGAATTGACGTGAGTGGATAGGACAGGAGCCAAAGAGTCACACTCGCCAGGAAAAGCGAGAACTGAAAGCCGAAACCGACAGGGGTCGTGGGAATGTGCGCGTCTGAGACGGAAGTTTCATCGACGAGAGTAGGATCGACTGGCGTTGGATTCAACATGGTTGACATTCTCCTTGTCTATCAAGCTACTGCTTGTACCTCTTGTCAGGCTCAATAGGGATATCAGTGTGTATTGTCTGTTTGTGGTCCTCCTAGCAAGTCTCTCGCTATACGTACACGAACCTCTTGCTGATATGCCCTGAGCACCGTGTCGATATGCTGTTTCATTTTCTGGGCTGCTCCTTCGGCATCTCCCTGCTTGATACATTCAAATACGGCGAGATGCTGCTGAGCCGAGGCATAAAGCGTATTTGGCAGATACTTTCGTAGAAGCTGAATGGCAGACTCTTGCAATGTGAGGATATTGGTTACTGTTTCCACAAAATAGGGATTATGCGTTGCCAGAGCGATACCGCGATGGAAGGCAGTATCTGTCTCCAGATAGATATCCCAATCTTCCTGCTGCGCGCAGGAAAGGTTGCGTTGAAGAATCCCTTCCAAGGTCCGCACTTCGGTAAGGGTAATCTGCTCTGTCGCAAGACGAGTAGTCATCATCTCTTGCAAGGCGCGAAAGGTGAAAAGAGCATCTATTTGTTGTGGGTCAGCGAGCATAGAGAGGTTGAGAACATGTTTGGCGAGGGGATGCTGTTCTCGGGTGACATAAATGCCCACTCCCTTGCGTACATTTACCAATCCCGTCGCTGTCAGTACCTTAATAGCCTCGCGTACAATACTCCGACTCACGCCCAATTGCTCGCCCAATTGTTGCTCCGTTGGCAAACGGTCTCCAGACTTGAGGTGGGATTGTAAGATCATGTGCGCGATTTTTTCGGCGATCAGTTCGTACCGAGGTTGATACGTATCCTCCATGCGTGGTGTGGGCTTAGATGATGAAACCATATGTTGTTTGAGTATCCTTTGGAAAGTAAGCGGCCACATATGTACAACATAGAAGGCAATAAGGATTATTTTTATTGCCTCACTATAGACACAAACATAACATATTCTATTTCTTTATGCAAGTTATGTGTTCTATATATTTTTCTACTTCCTTGACAAAAATACTCATTTCATGGTATAGAATGCTCATTACTGTTCTTCACTTGTGTATTAGAGTTCCTTTTAGGAAAGAGGAGTTTCTTTTCTCGAAAAATGTGTTGAACACATATATAGTAAGAGAGCAAACAGTAAGCCGAACTAATGTTAAGGAGATGCAATAGTGTCGCTAGACAAAGATGGAAAACTTATTTCCCTCCCACTTTTAGAGCAGGATGAACGTTCCAGCAAACGCTGGCCTATTGCATGGCAAGGCGCATTCATCTGGGCTGGTCTGCCTCCCGTACCAACTCCACCCATTAACTTTTCCTTAAACGGTGTACCCTCACAGGCATGGAATCGCTATTGCTATCTGCGTAAAACTGTGACACTCGATACACTTCCACAAACTGTACCAGCCCGAATGACCGCCGATTCGCGTTTCATTCTCTACATTAATGGTGTCGAGGTGGTGAGAGGACCAGCACGTGCGGTTCCTGAACGGCTGGCATGTGTTGAGGTAGACCTTGCTATGTATTTGCGACCGGGGGAAAATGTTCTCGCCGTTCTCGTTGGCTATTATGGTCGTCCGATGCCGTGGTGGGTTCCGGCCTTCGCCACCTTTCAACTGGGATTAGGCTCCTTTGCCTTTGAAGCACCATTGCTTGGCATTGCTTCAAATGATACTTGGAAGGGACGTTCGGCACCCTATCTCTCCATTGTGCCAGAGGGCGACAATCTCGAACGTCAGATTGCAGGTCCACCAGAAATTATTGATGGTCGAGACCTCCCGTGGGGTTGGAATACGTTGGACTTCGACGATACTCCTTGGAAGAATGCAACAATACTTCAAGGTGGCTTTGTTTCAAAGTTTTCTTCTCATCTGCCCGTTGCCCCTTTCACCGCACCAGAACTGGTTGACATCGCTCCCTTAACCGCCATTTCTGTCCACCTGAACCGGCTTCACTCGTTTCCAATTCCAATACGCGAGGGAGACGATCCTACGACGCTCTACGATGAGACGCTCCAAGTAGAGAGCACGCAAAAGAATGTAGCAACAGAAACAACTCATACGCTTACAGTCTATGATGCAACTCAGATGACACTTGCGACTCCGTGGATTGAGGCGCGTGGCGCGGCAGGCACTGTGATTGACATCTATTGTGGAGAAGATACGTTTCCCAATGGAAGAATTGAGATCCGTCCACGTCTGTATGCCTTACGCTGCATTCTAGGAGGAAGAAGCGAGAACGAAACAGAATATTTTGAAGGCTTTCATCCCGTTGGTTTCCGCTATCTCGCCGTTGCGGTACGTGGTGAGGCACAGGTGCTCGCAATAGGCGCGACAGAGCGGCACTATCCACGTATCAGCGAGGCGACGTTTACTTGCGATGATGAACGACTCAATCGCATCTGGCAGGTTGGGGCACGTACTCTCGACCTGTGCTCTCTTGATTCGTTCGTGGATTGCCCTGGACGAGAGCAACGCGCATGGGTTGGTGATTCCTATATCCACGCGCTCCTTTCTTATGTAACCGCGACTGATTGGCGATTGGCGCGACGTCACCTGCAACTCTGTGCTCAGTCACGTCGCAATGACGGTTTATTGGCGATGGTCGCGGCTGGCGATTTCTCGCTTAGCTCTCCAACTATTCCTGACTATTCGCTGCACTGGATACGTGCCCTTGCACGTTACCTGGAATATTCTGGCGATGTCACAACGATACGCGATTTACTGCCAACGGCAAAAGGCATTATCACAGCCTTTGAACGCTATCGAGGTTCCGATGGCTTGTTGCACAATGTGCCGAACTGGATATTTATCGACTGGGCAATGACGGAGCGAGCAGAGATCATTAGTGTGCTCGATGCGCTCTATGCCCTCACGTTGATTGATTATGTATGGTTGCAAGAGCAGGTGACGGGCGATACACAGGAGATAGCCGCAGCACGCCGTGGGGTGGAACAGACGCAGACAGCATTTGAGTTTCTCTGGGATGAGACGCGTGGTATCTATGTAGACGCGGCGAATGCGCATGGAGCACATCGACGCGTAAGTCAACATACAAACGCAATGGTGATTTTGTCTGGTTGCGCTCCGCAAGAGCGTTGGACACGCATCCTCGACTACATTCTCGATGAACAACGAGTGATAATCACGCCTCTTTCTTCAATGGGAGGACTTGCCATTTCTGCACAAGGAGCCGATCCAGCACAGTTTATGCTATACAATCCTGAAACGCAGGTTGTTGGTACGCAGCCATTTTTTGCTCACTTCGTGCATCAAGCCGTGGTCAAGGCGGGGCGATTTGACCTGCTGATGCGTTTGTGCCTACGTTGGTTTGCTCAAATTGAGCGTGGGAACACAACCGTCGAAGAGTTCTGGGATGCTCCTATTGGCAAGGCGAGCCGAGCCCATGCATGGTCCGCGACGCCTACCTATGATCTCACTGCGCATATTCTGGGAGTACGTCCGCATACACTAGGCTTTGCACACACGCACATACGACCCCACTTTGGGAGCTTGAATAGGTTGGAAGGCCGTGTGCCGACACCATTTGGTTTCATCGACCTGAATTTGGCTCGTGAAGGTGGCACCATTACCATTCCACAGGGGATTATCGCCACACTCGATTTTGAAGATTGTGCTCTTCCTGGTGGAGAACTCCACGCTGGTCGTCATACAATTACACCTACTGCTCTTTCAACATCACAGTCGTGAAAGGAATGCTTGTATGACAAAAGTGTTATCTCAGCAGCTAGTGGAGCAGACTGCGACGGAACTCGCCCAATTCATCCGTTCAGGGGAAGTTTCGGCGCAGGAGGTTGTGGAGGCACATATCCAGCGCATTGAAGAGGCCAACCCACACTTGAATGCTGTGGTCTATCCACTCTTCGAGCAAGCGCGTATTGCCGCAAAAGAGGCTGACAGGCAACAAGCGTCTGGCAAGTCTCTTGGTTCCCTACATGGTGTCCCAGTGACCATTAAAGACCAGTTCGAGGTTGCAGGTACTCCAGCAACATGGGGACTACCAGGCCGTGCCGGAAAAATTGCGACTGAGGATGGTCCACTGGTGCGACGTTTGCGGGATGCAGGCGCAATTCTCCTGGGGAAAACGAATGTGTCACAGTTGCTTCTTTATAATGCAGCAGATAATCCCTTATATGGACGCACCAATAACCCGTGGGATCCAGAGCGTACTCCTGGTGGGAGTAGTGGAGGTGAGGCAGCTATTATAGCGGCCTGTGGATCACCACTCGGACTGGGAGGTGATATTGGTGGCAGCCTGCGTGGACCTGCACACTTTTGTGGTATCGCCACACTCAAGCCAACGTCCCGAAGGTTGACTACGCTGGACAACCCGGATGATTTCGCTGATGCAATTCTCTGCCCAGCTTCCGCGTTTCCAGCACTTCCACATAATGTACAGGATTTTGCGCTTCCCGGTGGTGTTTACGGTTCGCTTTACAATCTGCTTGGAATGCCCGCAGGTGTCGTTCCTGTTACAAAGGTGTTACCAGAAGAGGAGCATCTCCCTACCTCTCGTTCCACAAAACAGGTCCGTGCACTTGCCGCTATTGCAACAGGGAGTGCAGGGTTGCCAGTTGGAGTGCAGGTAGTCGCTCGCCACTGGCGCGAGGATGTTGCACTCGCGGTGATGGCAGCAATAGAAAGGAATGTGTAATGGAAGAAATAAAGGCAAAGGTACAAGAGCTTCTCAGGACAATGACGCTGGAAGAAAAGATCGCTTTGACTATCGGTCATGACCTTGGCAGTACGAATAGCATTGAGCGGCTAGGAATTGCCTCTATTACGTTACAGGATGGCCCACATGGAATACGAAGACGACCTGCCGATGAGAGCGGGGATAACATTCCGCTTCCATCAACCTGTTTTCCGACATCTGCCGCACTTGCTTCATCGTGGGATATTGCGCTGATCGAGGAAGTGGGACAGGCAATTGCAGAGGAATGTCTGGCACTGGATGCGCAGGTATTGCTTGGACCGGGCGTAAATATCAAACGCACTCCTTTGTGTGGACGTAATTTTGAATACTATTCCGAAGACCCCGTTGTAGCAGGTGAGATGGGAAGTGCATTTGTGCGTGGTGTGCAGAGCAAAGGTGTCGGCACGTCACTGAAACACTATGCCTGTAACAATCAAGAGTTTGAGCGTATGACGATCAGCGCGGAGGTAGACCAACGTGTACTCAGAGAGGTCTACTTAGCTGCCTTTGAGCGGATTGTGAAAAAAGCGCAGCCGTGGACGGTTATGAGTGCTTATAACAAAGTGAATGGGCTGTCTGCATCCGAGCATCCTCAGCTTCTACGCGCTATTTTGAAGCAGGAATGGGGATTTAAAGGCGTTGTCGTCTCTGACTGGGGTGCTGTCGATGAGGAAGTCAAAGCACTTGCGGCAGGACTGGATTTGCGGATGCCAGGCGGTGGTCATATAAATAGGAAGCACACAGGAGCTATTGCGCAAGCAGTGAAAGATGGGCAGTTATCAGAAGTAGTTCTTGATGAGGCCGTGGCTCGCGTGTTACACCTCGTGCTACAGTGCAAAGAAAACTACCATCCTGAGTCAGTTTTGCATCAGGAAACGCATCATGCTTTAGCGCGGAAAGCTGCTGCTGAGTCGATGGTACTTTTGAAAAATACAGACAACCTGTTACCACTACAAGCAGAACACTTGCACACAGTCGCACTCATTGGTCGATTTGCCAAGCATCCTCGCTATCAAGGCTTGGGCAGTTCGCGTGTCACACCAACTCGTCTTGATGTGCCCTATGATGAGGTGCAGCGTGGGCTGGGTGGGAATGTTTCTGTGACATACGCCGATGGATATACTGAGACTAAGCAACCTGACGAGAGCCTGTTGCGGAAAGCTGTAGAGCAGGCACAGGCTGCCGAAGTCGCCATTCTCTTTGTGGGGCTGCCAGATACCTCTGAAGCTGAGGGTTTTGATCGTCAGCATATCTTCCTACCGGAGTCTCACAACCGTTTGATTGAGGAGGTCTGCAAGGTTCAGCCGAACACGATTGTTGTTTTACATAATGGTTCTGCTGTTGCCATGCCATGGATTGGGAGTCCAAAAGCGATACTAGAGGTGGGACTGGGCGGTCAAGCCGTTGGGAGTGCGCTTGTGGATGTGCTTTCTGGAAATGTCAATCCTTCGGGTAAGCTGGCTGAAACGTTTCCTGCTCACTTGGAAGATACTCCTGCTTATCTGAATTATCCAGGTGAATCTGGCAAGGTACAGTATGGCGAAGGACTGTTTGTTGGCTACCGCTACTATGACAAAAGGAAGATTCACCCGCTTTTCCCCTTTGGATACGGCCTCTCGTATACCACGTTTGAGTATGTGCGTCTACACACAGATATGGCAGAAATCAGCGCAGGTGAAACACTGAATGTCACGGTGGCAGTGCGAAACAGTGGGTTGCGAGCAGGAAAAGAAGTCGTCCAACTCTATGTTTGCTCACGCAACTCACGATTTGTTAGGCCAATCAAGGAACTCAAGGCGTTCACGAAAGTCGAATTGTCGGCAGGTGAAACGAAAGAGGTACATTTTCCAGTAGAGGCACGCGATTTTATGGTCTATGATACCGAACGCCAAGACTGGTATCTGGAAAGCTGCGATTTTGAGCTTCTCGTTGGTGCTTCAAGTCAAGAAACACCTTTACATGCACGTGTGCAGACAAAAGCAGAGCCAGAGTTACCAGTATTTACCAGAGTGACACCGCTCATGCAGTTTCTTCAGCATCCGAAAGCACGTGCCGTTTTAACTCATGCACTTGCTGGAACATCTGTCGAGCATATCCTCTCTAACCAGAACGATGTCTTGCTTCCGACACCAATTGGGAAAGCCGTCACATTCGGCATGTTAACTGACGACATGGTTGATGCGCTTCTTGTACAGGTGAATCAAGCTGTCAGAGCCTGAAGACGACCAGATACCTTACGAGGCAATAGGTAAAATGCTACTTGCCTTTTAGGTGCTTTTCATTGTGTATTATGTAGTAATCATGCTGCTATCAATATTTGTACCAATATCTTTAAAGAAGGGTGACTGCCATGAACATAAAACCCCCTTTCTCTGCGAGTAATACTATATTTCTGACGGACGAGTCATCAAAGAATACCCAAAAGTCTGCTTTAGGTGTACGTATGCTCGCATGGTGGTATCGTTTAGCTGCTCCATCTGAGCCTCCTGCTACAGTGAACCTTATTCAACGAGAAGTATTTCGGCGTGGGCAGATTGCCAGTTTGATGTTACTCGTGATGATTGCCATCTTTGTCGCGTTTATGGGAGAGGGTTTTACTAATCCTGCAATATTTATTATCGTCGTACCTGCTCTGTGTCTAAATATTCTCGCCATTTTCTTGAATCGGCGTGGCCTGATTGTCCTTGTTGCCATTTTGCTTATCGCTGAGATCGAACTTCCTGTCGCTGATGCGGGAGGATTGCTTGATTTCAGTAAAGGAATAAGTCTTTACTCATTAGGAATTTTTGATCTTTTTGTTGCTGCGGAGGTCATTGCGGCAGCTTTGCTTACTCCTAAAAGCGTTTTTGTTGTCGCGTTTCTCAATATCATCCTTATCTGGATTGGAATACGTGTGCATCCCGCTCCTGACCTTGCTCACGCAATTGCAACAACCAGCATTTACAATGTCATAGCACGTCCAATCATCCTACAGCTCGTCGTCGCATTGGCTATGTACGTGTGGGGAAGTAGTGTGATCAAAGCCCTTATACGTGCGGACCGTGCTGAAGCAATGGCAACATTGCAACAAGCACTTGCCCAGCAACAACATGCGCTTGCCCAGGAGAAACAGCAATTGGAGCGTAGTATTCAGTACATTGTGGAGACACAAACACGAGTAGCCAATGGAGACCTGAACGCTCGTGTTCCTTTGACGCAAGAGAATGTTCTCTGGCAGGTCGCAGGGTCATTCAATAACTTATTGACACGCTTTCAACGTCTTCATCAAGACGCTTATGAACTGCAAAAGCTCAGAAATGAGACGACGCGACTTATTGCTGCTCTACGCGAGGCACGAGAAGGCCAGCACTCGATACGGTTTGCTCGCAGTGGGACCGCTTTGGATGTACTGGCAATGGAGATCAATCGAGACCGAAGTAACATACCTATTCAGTGACGCTCGTTTTGCATGTGTGAACGGAGATTTTTAGTGTTGAGAGGGTTATAGTTGTGTTGTATCACGCTGACCTCACGACTGCCTTACAATCTCTTGCTCAGCAGAGCGGTGAGTTGCAAGCTGACTTAAAAGATGTTGTGGGCATGGCGGAAAATTGTCGCGCACACTTACTTCTTGTGAAGGGGCAGGTGACTTCGTGCTCGATTGAAAGTAAGAGTGGTGTTGTGCTATCAGGCGATGCTGCTCTTCGCACCTTATATCTTTTGGGAACGTTTGAGTGGGTATTTACGCCTATACCACAAAAAGCAGTTCCATCAACGCCTCAGCTTTTGGCACCCCGTATCGAGTCGCGTACAGCAATTCTTCCCACATCTATCCCTGTACGTGTGAGAACGGTCAATCAGCGTGAGTTCTCCTCCTGGTCGCGTTTGCAACGTTCAGTGTATAACCTTGTTGATGGAAAAAAGTCTATTGAAGACATCACGAGGATGCTATCGCTGCCTCAAGAGCGAGTGATAGAGGTCCTTTCTTTCTTACATGCGAATGGACTGGTGATGCTTTCTTCTCACTAGTAAGGCAACTCAGGAAAGCATTGAACGAGGGAGAAGCCGTCAACTAGCCATATGGACCTGCGTTCTCTCACAAAAATGCTGAAAAGCCCGTTCCCATGTCTCTGTCTCCTGTGGGACATACGTCGTGATGGGAAATGACGTGCGCACGATACGTCTTCCTTGTTGAATGTTTTTCACGGTGGAAAGCGCGATATATTGGACGAGGATATTCCCTATCGCCGTTGCCTCTTGCGGTCCTGCCCACACTGGTCGCCCAAGTACATTCGCTGTGCATTGACATAGGAAGGTATTTTGAATGCCACCTCCCACCATGTGCAGACCAGAAAAGCGTTTTTGTGTGAGTTGCTCAATCCGTTCAAGGACAAAGCGATATTTACAGGCAAGGCTTTCAACGATACACCGCATCAGCTCCCCCTCCGTCTCTGGCACAGGTTGCCCCGTCTCGCGACAATACTGCTGAATTTGGCGTGGCATATGGAGTGGATGAACAAACGCAGGCGCATCTGGATCGATGAAGGCTTGAAGAGGACGTGCCTGTTCAAGCAATGCCGCTTCCTGGTAGCGCGAGAAGAGCTTGCCTTCGTTGCGCCACGCTCGTTGACATTCTTGCTGTAACCATAGTCCGGTCACATTTTTGAGAAGTCGAAATGTGCCATCGACACCACCTTCATTTGTCACATTCCATGCCAATGCCTGCTCAGTAAGAATTGGCTGTGCGACCTCTGTCCCAATCAAGGACCATGTGCCACAACTCAGGTACGCGAACGACTCCTCTTCCGTCGGAATTGCCGCGACAGCGGAAGCCGTGTCATGTTCTGCAACGGCAATCACAGGTAGGGATGGAATACCTGTTTCTTCACATACTGAAGGAAGTAATGACCCTGCGAACGTGCCGGGCGCGATAGGCACTGTAAAAAGACGTGATGGGAGACCCAGTCGCTCTATTAGCTCGCTATCCCACGTCCCGGTGTTAGAGTTGCAGAGTTGTGTAGTGGATGCGTTCGTCCATTCGTTCCGCCGTTCGCCCGTGAGAAAATAGCGTAGGAGGCCGGGAATCATGAGTAGATGCTCCGCTTGAGCAAGAAGAGGAGAGTCTGCTTTCTTTAATGCGTACAACTGATACAGTGTATTCAAGGAGAGGCTTTGAATTCCTGTCTGCGCAAATACCTCTTCACGTGATACAAGCTGCCAGACCTCTTCCATAATGCCAAGCGTGTGCGTGTCACGATAGTGATATGGATTGCCGAGCAGTTCTCCATTCGTTCCAATCAGTCCGAAATCGACGGCCCATGTATCAATGCCGATGCTTTGAATATCGGTATAGCCTTCTAGTCGCGTGGCACGCATGCCTTGCTTGATCTCGTGGAAGAGGCGCAGAATGTCCCAGTAGAGGCGCGAATGGACGTGTACAGGCTCATTAGGGAAGCGATGTGTATCATGAATGGTGAGATGTTGCTCAGCAAGGTGCCCAACAACCGCACGACCACCACTTGCTCCCAGGTCGAAAGCGAGTACTTTTACCAACTCGCACCACCTTTGCCTCGATGCTGAATTGACTCCACATAGCCGCTTGCGAGATAGGCCCGCATCGGGTCAACAGGAACGCCCATCTCTTCTCGCACAACATGAAGCAATGGCGTTACGTCAAACTCAAACGCCTCGCGGACTGCGTTCTCGGCTCCCAGCACATCTTGTTGCTCCTGTGCTTTGTTCACCTCATCCAGGTTGATAAGCAACGCTTTTGCATATTGTGTTTGCACGTTGAGAACCGAACGAATCATCGCTGGTATCTTTGGCTCGATAGCATGACTCTGGTCAATCATGTACGCGATATGTTCTGCCGTATGACGCACCTTCACGTTGCTATCAGCATGAGCATCAAGAATTTGATAGAAGATCAGGAACAGTTCATAGGGGTTGATAGCACCCACGATTAGGTCATCGTCGGCGTACTTGCGACTATTGAAATGGAAGCCTCCAAGTTTCTCTTCGTCAAGCAAGTAGGCGACAATCTGTTCCACATTTGTTCCCTGTGCGTGATGTCCTGTATCGACCAGCACCTGTGCCTGTGGCCCAAGTTTTTGTGCCATGTTGAAGGCCATGCCCCAATCGCCAAGATCAGTGTGATAGAAGGCTGGTTCAAAGAATTTGTATTCAATAAGCATCCGCATATTTGGGTCAAGCGCGTGATACACCTCTTGCAACGACTCAAAGAGCCAGTGCTTCCTCTGGCGGATACTGGCTTGTCCGGGATAGTTGGTGCCATCGGCGAACCAGAGACTGAGGAGCGATGAGCCGAGCGTTCTAGCAATCTCGACGCACTCAAGCATATGCTCAGTTGCCTTGCGTCGAATAGCAGGATTGGTGTTACAGGAACTGCCGAAGATATAATCATCATCTTGAAACAGGTTCGGGTTGATGGCTCCAATCATAAGTCCTAGTGAGGCGGCATGTTCCTGAAGCTTCGTGTAATCATCAACTTTGTCCCAGGGAATGTGCAACGCAACCGACGAAGAGATGCCCGTAAAGCAAGCGACTTGCGCCGCGTCTTCCAGTTTCTCGAAGGGATTGCGTGGAACACCGACCTGTTTGAACACCTTGAAGCGCGTTCCTGAGTCGCCATAGCCCCAGGAAGGCGTCTCGATGTTGAGTGTCTTAAGCCGTGTCTTGACCTGCTCAAGGTCGATACCGCGCTCCGTTTGTAGTTGCTCAAAGATGGTGTATGCTTTGTCATTCATTGACTTGTTCTCCTCTCTGGGACATTAGCAACATGGTGATATCTTTTTTTACCAAATTAGCGCGTAAAAGCTGCTGGAACACCGCCGTCAACGGTAATCATGCATCCCGTCGTCTTCGCCGCTTTCGACGAGGCCAGAAACGCAATAGCTTCCGCAATATCTGCCGGTACGACGTTGACTCCCAGTGTGGTGCGCTTTCGGTAGTAGTCCTCCAACTCATCAGGGGAGATGCCATATGCCGCCGCACGATCATTGCGCCAATTCGAGTTCCAAATTGCCGAGCCTTGTAACACCGCATCAGGTAGAACGCTATTCACACGGATACCAAACTCGCCTCCCTCGGCTGCGATACAGCGTGCGAGATGTGTCTCAGCAGCTTTCGCTGTACTATAGGCAGCTGAATTCTTGCCAGCATAGACCGAGTTTTTTGAGCCGACAAAGACCATATTCCCACCTAGTCCTTGTTGCTGCATGATGCGGAACGCCTCACGCGCAATCAGGAAGTACCCCGTGTTGAGAACATTCATGTTCAGGTTCCATTCCTTGAGAGTGGTTTCTGGAAATGGACTCGCGGAAGCAAGACCAGCGTTGTTGACGACGACATCGACACCACCGTAAGCAAGAATGGCTTCACAAAATCCCTCCTCCACACGCGACTCGTCGGTGACATCGACCTTCACGGCAATGGCTCGGCCTTCCCCAAATTCTGTGTTGAGAGCTTGCGCGGTGGCTTGTGCTCCTTCAAGGTTGATATCGGCAATCACCACATGCATCCCTTCAGAAACGAGACGACGACAGGTCGCACTGCCAATGCCACCTGCTCCTCCTGTCACGAAGCCAACCTTGCGTGAAAATTCGACCTCTGGGGGCAGCAAGCGCAGCTTATACAACTCAAGCGGCCAATATTCGATGTCATACGACTCTTGCTCGTTTAACGAGACAAAGCTTCCCAACGCTGTAGCACTCCGCATCACCGAGATAGCGCGATGGTAGAGCGCACCACTTACCTGAGATAATGCCCATGATCGTCCCGTATTTATCATGCCAAGACCAGGAATGAGTAGCACGCGCGGCGCAGGCTCTCCCATCGTATCGCCTTCATGGTGACAACGTGCGAAGTACTCCCTGTATGCGGCTTTGAACGAGGCAATTCCCGTTTTCAATTGCTCAAGCAACGTGTCAACATCACCAGTAGCAGGATTCCAATCAATGTAGAGTGGAACGCGTTTGGTATGGACGAGATGATCTGGGCAGGCTGCGCCAACCTGCGAGAGCGTGGGCGCATTGTGGCTATTGACGAACGCAAGTACATCATCAGCATCATCGTAGGTGACAATCATGTGCTTGTTGTCGCTCACAACACCACGAATGACGGGCAGAATGCGAGCGAAGAGTGCGCGTCGTTGTGATGATGGTAGTGACTCATATTTCGCGCCACCAAAGATACGTGTTGAGTGAATGCGCGACTCGATATAGCTTTGTGCCTCGTTGATGATGGAGATGGTCTTCTGATACGATGCCTCCGAGGTATCGCCCCACGTGACAAGACCGTGCTTTTCCATCAGCACAAGTTCGGCATGAGGGTTGCGTTTGACGCCCTCGGCAATCATTTTGGAGAGGGTAAAGCCAGGCCGGACATAGGGCACCCAGACAAAGCGATTGCCATAGATTTCTTCGGCAATCTGTTGTCCATTCTCGGTACAACACAAGCTAATAATCGCGTCGGGATGTGTGTGATCGACATGTTTGAAGGGTAAGAAGGCATGAAGGAGAGTTTCAATTGACGGGCGGGGTTGCTTGGCATCAATCATACAATGCCCCAGATACGCGACCATCTCTTCGTCTGACATCTCTTCTCGCTCGACTAAAGGACGTACATCCTCCAGCGCGAGTCCAGTGAAGTGAGATGCTTTCATGGTGGCGAGATCGGACCCACTGCCTTTGACCCACATCACTTCGACTGGGCGACCTCGAAAGTCCGTCTCTATTGTTTTCATTGATGTATTGCCACCACCCCAGTTCGCAACTGAGCGATCTGCACCGAGCAGGTGTGAACGATAGACGAGTTCATCCAATCCTGGATGAAGAGCTTGAGCATCGTCTGCATTCCATAGATACGCGACCATTATTGATCCCTTCCAAATATTTCACTGTATTTCGATAGGTTTCACTTATCTTTAACATACAACTACTTGGTTTGTCAATGGCCTGTGAAGAATGCTTCCTATTTTCCTCATCTTACACGAGAATTACCTTGACTCCTACCGCACGAACTTGCTCAACCATTTCTTGTGGTGCTTGTGTGTCTGTGATAATCGTGGTAATACGGTCCAATGGACAGAACGTAGCGAAGGCAACATGCCCCCATTTGCTTGCGTCGATGACCGCAACCACTTCTTTTGCCATCTCCACAATTGCGCGTTTCAGTTCGATTTCGCCACTGTTGATGTCGGTTAATCCTTCGGTAAGTGTGAAGCCGCGTGCGCCGACGATTGCCGTTTTGATGTGAATGCCTTCGAGAGCGGATTTGCCCCAACTACCGACAAGCGAGAAGGACTCTTGCCGCAACATGCCGCCAGGAATGAGGACTGAGATACCAGGATTAGCGACGAGTTCCATACCAATGCGTAAACCGTTGGTCACAACGGTCAGGTCTCGCTTCTCCTTCAAAAAATGTGCTATGGCTTGTGCAGTTGTGCTTGCATCGAGAGAGATGGTGTCTCCATCCTGTACAAGCTGTGCCGCCGCTGCACCGATACGTTCTTTCTCGCTCTGTTGGAGCCGTTCTCGCACTTCAAATTCCATCTCTGCTGCAGCGGGAGTTGCAAGGACGGCACCGCCATGTGTACGGACAGCGATGTGATGTTCTTCAAGCCATGCAAGGTCCTTGCGTATCGTTACCTCCGAGACGGAGAACTGATGACTTAATTCGAGGACGGTCACACGTTGTTGCTTTTCCAGAATGGCTGCGATGTGTTGTCGTCGCTCTTGAGTGAACAGAGCGATAGTGGGTTGCGTTGTTTCTGTTGTTGACAATTGGACTTCGTGAATACTCATGACTGGTTTCTCTTAAACTTTCAGCTACTTTTGCTCGCTTTCATCTACATGTAGCATATAGTAGGAAGTTCGTCAAGCCAAATTATTTGTTCGTACCTTCCTTTCTTTTACAAATCTAACACGACGGTTTCAGAACGTGCAAAGCCTACACACAACAAGCGTAATCCATGAGCATACTCTGTAGCGCTTAATGCGGCATCCGAATAGTCATCCGCATTGAGAGCTACATCTCCAGTAATTACCTGTGATTTGCAGGTACCGCAAGTACCCTGCATACAACTATAATCTATATCCACTCCAGCTTTGATAGCAGCTTCAAGAATGGTTTCTTTCGCCTCCACAGGAAACTGGATATCTTTGTGGACGAGCTTCACAATAGTTGTCATCTCACTTCCCCCTCAGTGTGTGTCAAGGCACGGATGCGTGTCTGAATGCGCTCCATAAACGGAGCATAGTCAGTGTGAATTGCTTCACGCCACTCATTCCACGTTGTCCTCGCTTGTTGCTTGAGTGTTGTCATGGTAGCTTCGTCCCCACTTAGATACCGCAACCAGCGCAAGCCATAGGTAAGGTGAATGGCCTCATCTGCCCAATCATAATCACAATCCTGAGCACTGCTTTCATCCCCCATCGCTTCAAATGTACCCTTATATTGGCGTTTGGTAGATGGGCCATGCGTTTCAAAGTCATGAAGCAGAGCGAGCAGTAGAGCTGGAGAGGTATGAGCGAGTGCAGTGTAGTGGTCAGCCACCATCGGTGTATCAATACCGACCTCAAAGCCCCAGGCATGGAGACGACGCTCGCCCATTGCAGAGTGACGCGTTTCATCCCAGGCCCATCGCCCAACATCAAGATAAAATTCCCAGGGCATCTCGGCGAGTTCCCAGGCGAGCATCAACGGCATTTCCGCAGCCCACATCTCATTCGCGTGACTGATCGCGAGCCAAACTTGACTTGCAATCGGAGAGGGTGGTACTTGTCCCCAGGAATCTGGCATATGTACCAAAGCGGGGACGAAACGGGGATCGCGTGTGAACTGAGCTGGACGCCGATAGCCAGCACGATTAGTGTAGTCAGGTGTAGTAGGAAATGGTACCATTTCCTTATCACTAAACAGCCCACCAGAGGCTTCTACACAGGCATGAAGATAGGAAATCCATGATGAGTCAAGGGCAGAATCTGGAAATGCAGCAAGAAGTTGCCGACCTTCATCCACCTGCCTCCGCTTCTCAGCCAGTATTTGCTGAATATGATGCACACTTGGAGCGTCATCCAATACATCTGTTTGAGTGAGATAACGCTCATACGCAGCAATCAGTACTGGTTTGAAGACGAGCGTTATTGCTGCCAGTATCTCTTGGTCGCTCTGAGCTTTCACGAGTTCGTGAATCGCTCGGATGAGGTCTATTGGTGGTTGCTGATCCACTGTTCGTTTGGGATAACGCATTTCCAGGACTCGACCACGTAGGAGATCCGCGTGAACTGTGTCTTCCCACAGATGACGTGGTAACAGCTTCTTGGCCTCCCAGGAAGCTAGCACCATATGACGTGAAGCACTCGCGCGAAAGAGTTCACGCTCAGCCCAGTAGAAACGCTTGAGGATAGTGGACGCGTCATCGACACTCCAGCGCTTTGTTGTAATAGTGTTGAGTGTAGCAGTCATTGAGTTTCTCTCCGTTCACTAATGACAAAAGGTATCTGAGAACAAGGGGCTTACGGCACCACTGTATCTTCAGTATACTAAGCCATGTGTGTAAATAGAAGATCAAAATCGCTCAAA